>DASSBY010000056.1:0-21325 GCA_035698285.1 Fimbriimonadales bacterium
CAATCCTTCGCTTTTGGCAAGGATCGACGGGGTTGCGCCGTTAAGGGTGATCCTCGATCCGAGTGAGCGGTTGGACGGCTCAAAAAAGGTTTTTTCTGGTGGCGGGGAGACGCTGCGCGTGGTGCGGAGCGGATCGGGCAAACCTGGCACGTACGATTGCCCCTATTCGGAAGGCGAATTCGATCTTGACAACCTCCTCGGCTACCTGGCAGTGATGGGGATGATCGGCGTTCTGGTCGAAGGAGGCGGGCGAACGGCGGCGACTTTTTTCCGGCAACGCTTGGTGGACGAGGTCGAACTCCACATCGCGGGAAAAGCTTTCGGCTCCGGCCCCGCGTGGCTCGGCGGGCGCGGCGACTTTCCCTTGGCAGAGGCGTACAAAATTTCGTCGCTGAAGGCGGAGGCGTTGGGCGACGATATCCGCATTTGGGGCAAGGTGCAAAGCTAGGTGTTTACGGGCATTGTGCAGTGTGTCGGCGAAGTGATTCAGCCAGGAAGCCGATTGGTCGTGCGCGGCGCGCTCCCGAACGATGTGCCATTTGGCGGGAGCATTTCGGTTAGTGGATGCTGCCTAACGCGGGTGCAAGGCGCCGACCTTTCGTTCGACCTAACCGAGGAAACCCTTGCGCGGACCAAGCTCGGCCGTTTGCGGGTGGGCGATGCCGTGAATCTTGAGGCCGCGCTGCGTGCGGGGGATCCTATCGGCGGGCACTTCGTTTTGGGTCACGTCGATGCCGTGGGCCAGATGATTTCGCGAGACAATGAGATGTTCCGGTTTAAAGCGCCGACAGACGGGATGCGATTTATCGCTGATAAGGGTTCGATTACGATCGATGGCGTCAGTCTGACGACGATCGAACCGAGGGGCGATGCGTTCGCCGTCAGCCTCGTGCCGCATACGCTCACCGCAACGACGCTGGGCAGTCTGGCCGTCGGCGACGAAGTGAACCTAGAATACGACGTGATCGCCCGGTACGTAGTGGTCGCGTCTCGGGTATAATTTTTCGTCCCGAGTAGATTCGGAGTTCGACATGAAGCGTACCTATCAGCCCAACAACCGCCACCGCAAGAAGACACACGGCTTCCGCGTTAGGATGAAGACGGCCGATGGGCGGAATGTGCTGAAGCGCAGGCGCCTTAAGGGCCGACATAGGATTGCCGCCTGAGGATCGCCGGCTCCGTAAGAAAGCCGATTTTGACAAGCTATTTAGATCCGGACGCACGATCGACCGCCCAAACCTGCGGCTGCTCTATGTTTCGGGTACCGGAAAGGCCGCGGTCGTCGTGGCGCGCTCTGCCGGCTGCATCGCCTATAGAAACACCGTTCGCAGGCGATGGCGCGAAGCGCTTCGGATTTGCGAGGGCAACAACGCTTTCGATTGCGTGATCGTAGTCAAGGCAGAAGGAGCTAAAGACCGAGGAGACGCAATAAAGAAGTCGATTAGAGAAGCGCTTGCGAGTTTGCCGCATTGAGCAAGATTGGAATTTGGTTCGGAACGGGCCTTATTAGGCTCTATCAAAGGGCTTTCCGCTGGAAGCCTTCGGTCTGCCGTTTTTATCCCACATGTTCTCAATACACTTTAGAAGCCATACAGAAATACGGGCTGCTGAAAGGCAGCTGGCTTGGAGCTCGGCGGATTCTGCGCTGCCATCCCTTCAGCCAGGGCGGCTTCGACCCAGTTCCTTAGCGACGGAGATATGAACCAGCAACCCACCAAGAAGTCCAGTTTCATCCAAGCGATGCTGTTCGCGGCAGTCATCTTCCTTGGATGGAATCTATTTTTCGCGAACAAGCAGAACCAACAGGCGCCGCAGCAGGACGCAACGAAGAGCTATGCGGAGGCTGTTGAAAAGAAGAATGGCGCGAAAATCATCGAGCTTGGCCCGCAATATTCCAAGCAGCTTCGAGCGGACGGCAAGGGCGATTCGCTTGCCAAGGCACAGCAGGTGGATCTCGACGTCGCGATAGAGATTCGCCAGGAGGCGGAAAAGCAGGACAACTTCAACCAAGCCGTACTCGCGTACAACAAGCTCGAAAGTCTCTACCGGGAAACCCCGCAGAGCGAGATCGGAGCAAGGGCCAAGGCGGAGATGGACACGACTTCCGCTGTCGGCAGGAAAATCGGCAGTCACACCGTCGGGTATCAGTTCGTGGATTTCGTCGTCAACCTGTTCGGGGGCAATCGGGCGCCGGGATTCAGTTATTGGTTTTCAGCGCTTTTCCTGGCGATCGTGGTCCGGGCCATCGTGTGGCCATTAGCAACGAAGCAGATGATCGGCTTCAAGCGCATGGCGCTATTGCAGCCGATGATCAAGGAGCTTCAAGCGAAGTATCAAGGCGCGGAGCTGCAGCAGCGGACGATGAAGCTCTATCAGCGGTACGGGATCAACCCGCTGGCGAGCTGCCTTCCGACTCTCATCCAAATGCCGTTTTTCCTTTGGGTGTTTTGGGCGATGAGCCACTACCGCTTCGATTTCCACCAGGGGACGTTCCTTTGGATCAACGCGGCCTCGGCGCAGGCATATCCGGGGATTTTCGCGCCGAACCTGGGCGAGCGCGACGTTCCGCTGGTCGTTCTCTATGGCCTTTCGATGATCGCTTCGACGATGCTTTCGGTGACGGATCCTTCGAGCAGGAACCAAACGCGGATTATGGGGATCGTTATGGGCGTCGGCTTTACGCTGATGTTCCTTACGATCCTGCCGTTCCCCAGCGCGTTTATCCTTTACTGGATCGGGCTGAACATTATCTCGACGATTCAGAGCGTTATGATCAGCCGTTCGGCGATTCCGCCGTTGGTGGCAAGATCGGACGAAGAGATCGAAAAAGGAAGCAAGGGCATGTTCGCGGGGCTCGTTCCAAAAGACGGCCCGTCGGCGAATGGCAATGGTGCGCCAAAATCAGAAGTCAAGACCGGGGCACCGGTTTTGCATAAGCCGAAAACGGGTAGGCAAAGGAAGAAGAAGAAATGAAAGGGGCCGCAAACGAACTATGAACCAAACAATAGAAGCAACAGGGCGTACGCTCGACGAGGCCAAGCGGGCAGCCGCCGAATCGCTTGGCATTTCGGTTGACGAATGCGATTTCCAAGTCCTCGAAGAAGCTTCGAAAGGGCTTTTCGCGAAGACAAACTACCGCGTAAAGGCGACGGTAAAGCCTCCGGAGCCGACGCCGGTGAAAGAGAAGGCGGTCCGCAAGCCTCGGGCCGCTGTCGCTGCTCAGCCGGCGGAAGCGCCGGAATCGGATGGCGGAGCCGAAGAGACGCCTAGGGCGACCGAGGAAGACGCCAAGACCGCGCTTGAAACTCTGAAGGAGTTGGTCCACACCGCCGGCCTCGACGTGAAGGTCAAGCTCGATGGCGTGAACAGCCGGTATGTGAACCTCTCGCTCACAGGCAAGGATGTCGAAAGGCTAACCGCGAATCGCGGGCAAACGCTCGATTCCATGCAGTACCTCATGAACGCCATGCTCCGGAGATCGCTCAAGGGCAGCGCAAGGGTTACTCTGGATGCGGGCGACTATCGTTCCGCGCGGACCGCCGCGCTCGAAAAGCTCGCCAAAGAGGTAGCGTCTGCCGTTCTCGAACGGGAGCAGGAAGCCGTTCTCGACGCTCTTCCGGCTCATGAGCGGCGCGTTATCCACAACGCGCTCAAGGACTATGCCGGAATCGCGACGTACAGCGAGGGCGAAGAGCCCGCGCGCAGGGTCGTGGTTTCACCGAAGAAGGACTGAATTGACTTCGAGCGGGGCGCGCTGTCATAATAACTGTTCGCGCCCTGCGAGGTGAACCTTATGTATGCGATTGTAAAAACCGGCGGCCAGCAGTTCAAAGTGGAAGACGGAGACGTTATCACGGTGAACAAGATCGAAGGCGATGCCGGGGCCAAGGTTTCGCTCGATCAGGTTCTGATGGTTTCGGGAGACAACGCCACGGTTGGGACGCCGCTGGTTCCCGGCGCAAAAGTCTCCGCGGAGATCGTGCGGCAGAAGCTGGGCAAGAAGATCGAGGCGTTCAACTACAAGGCCAAGAAAAACGTTCGGAAGCGCTGGGGTCATAGGGAGCCTTTGACGGAGATCAAGATCACCAAGATTTCGGCAGGGAAATAACGATATGGCACACAAGAAAGGCGTAGGCTCATCTCGAAACGGCCGCGATTCGGCGGCGCAGCGTCTTGGCGTCAAAAAATTTGGCGGCGAGAAGGTCAAGGCCGGCAACATTTTGGTTCGGCAGCGCGGGACGAAGTTCTTCCCGGGCGTGGGAGTGGGAATTGGGAACGACCACACGCTTTTCGCGATGGTCGAGGGCCACGTGAAGTTCGAGGGCCCGAAGGACCGTCGGCGCGTGGCGGTTTACGCGGAGTAGCCTTAAACCCGGTTTGTGGAAGCGGGTTGGCGGTCGCAATGCGAGTATCGTCCAAAAACGAAAACGTGTGAAGGCTAGTTCTGGAATTGGCTCAGAGGAACTATTCATCGTTAGTGATTGTCATATTGAGACATGGCTTGTCCTCAGCCGACCTATCAGCCGTTCGCTGTTGACTTTGACTACGGTCCTGACTTTCCCTCACCCCTTGGAGTGGGCGGGCCGAATTTCTTCCTCAGCAACAGCCCCGAAGTTCTGACAACCGGGGCTCAGGGATATGTTAATCTTTGGAGAACTGCGTATCCTGTGTTCAGCGGCGGAGGCTCTATCAGGGCATATTTTTGGCATCAAAATGCTTCCAGCCTTCCTGTGAATGTTGCCCTGGTAGCGGGCGGCGTATCCCAAATCCGCAACTATCGCTCGCAACGGGTATCTAATGGCGGTGGCATTTGCCTCGCGGATGCCCAGTTGTACGGTTCGTACGACTATTTAGGCACGGTACCGGTGGGTGCCGATGACATTATTTTGCCCAATTCCATGGCGACTCTCCAATTCGGGCAAACGGCTGGTTTCGCTGCCGAATTCGATGTCGGCTTAACATTGGAGACCCTCCTTTTGCGCACCGTTGCTTGGACAGGCACTGCCGGCGGGGCGCCAGGTACATTCTGGGGACCGTTGGCCGCAATGGATGGTTCACATCCAAGGGGATCTTGGGGTTTCAGTAACTGCCTTCTTTCTGGGGGGTCTTTCGACGTTGCTCCGGGCGTCGGTTCAGATACGAGGCAAATCTCATGTTGCGCGCATGGCGGCGCTGAAGAAGGAAGTTTCCCAGCTCCACCCTTCTTTCCGCCGGATCCTTCCAGCGCTGATGAAGGGCTCTTCGGCGTCAACCTAACTTACCGGTTCCAAGTTACCAACTCGAGTGACGCGCCTCATGAGTTATTTGTCTATTTGGCCGCGCAAAATACGCCCTCAGACTACTTTGGGGCCGCCAAAATCCTGTCACCGGGGACGAATCCGGACAAGGGGGTACCTCCATTGCGTCACGGAGAACAAAACTTTGTTGATTTAACGACGGCCGCCGCGCAAACCATCCCGCCAGATCCGCCGGTCACGGTTGATGTCACTGTTGCGAATGGCGGGGGTGCCACCATGCCGTTCCTTATTATTCTCTCGAAATTAAATTTGCGGACGAATCCGTAGAGGAGGTTGCGAATGTTTTTATTCCCTATCTTGCTTGTGTTCCTTCCGCAAGACTTCACAGAAACACCAATCCAAAACTCTGCTCTACATCAGCGGGCACGAAGCGTTGCGGAGTCTTCTGCTCATTTTGCCATCGATAACGGGGGCAAGGTTGCGTTCTGCTACGACGGCCATGTCAACCGGTACGTGCTTGATTCAGATGTTGCCAAGACCGGCGCCGAAGCGTTGCTTTTTAGGGACGTCGATGGAAGGGCAACGATTCGTACCACGAGCCAAGCCGCCCACGCAAAAAACGGCGAACCGGTAAGGGGATTTTTCCTTAACTTCTTGCGGGTGGACCACTGGTCCAACGTTTGGTTCTGCTATCGCGCAGGGAACTACCGTTCGAACACGGAACCCAACACGCACCTTTGCCTGTTGCAGATAGATCGCCGCGGCGATCATCCGAATAAATCGTGGGATTTCGACGGGATAGTCAAGAACGCATATTTTGGCGACGCAAACCGCATTTTCGCCTTGACGGAGCTGGGAGATTCGAGGTTCGCCATCGATACATACCGTTTCGATGCCGGCAAACTTAAACGCCTGAGCAGACAGGCCCTTCCCGGGGGAGTCGTATGGGCGGAGTATGACTTTAGGACAAGGCGGTGCGTCGGAACTTCGAAAACAAGGACGGTAGTTCTGTATCTTCCGACAGGCGCCAAGCGGGATCTGCCGATTATTGGCAACTTTCCCAGGTACATCATGGCGCGCGGCAAAGTCTTTTGCCAAGACGGGATAGCGCTCTATGAAGACGCGGGCAGCGACTGGAAATCCCTGGGCGATATCAGGCTTTTGGCGGCAAGCGCTGACGGCAGGAAGTGGCTAGTCTACCGTCCCGGCGAAGGCGTTATGCTCCGAACCTACAAACGCTGAGTCGACGGCCAAGAGCGGCTATTCCACCGTAACGGACTTTGCGAGATTACGCGGCTGGTCGATTTCGCAGCCCCGCAGGTGGGCCACGTGATAGGCGAGCAATTGCATCGGCAGGACGCTGACGGCGGCGGCGATGACGGGGTTTTCTATGGCCGGGATTGGAATTGTGTAATCGGCCTCGCGGGCGGTGGCGGCGTCGCCTTCCGGCGCGATTGCGATTACGGTGCCGCGACGGGCTTTTACTTCTTTTATATTGCTTATTACTTTGTCGCGCAATTGTGGATTTGTCGATCCGAAAACTGCCACAACGCCAGGCTCGACGAGGGCGAGTGGGCCGTGCTTCATTTCGCCTGCGGGCGATTCCTGCGTTGGAATATAGGCGACTTCTTTCATTTTTAGCGCGCCTTCCAATGCGACAGGAGCGTCAGCGCCTCGGCCGAGATAGAAGACGAGAATTGTGTCTCGAATGGCTTTGGCTATTTCTTGGCAAAGGTTATCCAAATGCAGGCACTGCTCGAAATATCGAGGGAGACATCCGAGATCGGATGCGAGGCTGCGGAGCAGGGGCGTTTCAGCGCCACGAAGCGATCCGGCGTGAAGCGTAACGAGGGCGAGCGTTGCGACTTGCGCGCTGTAGGCTTTCGTGCTGGCTACGGATATTTCGGGACCGGCTTGTATGTAAAGCACGGCGTCGCAGTCGCGGGCGATGCTGCTTCCGACGACGTTTACGATTCCGAGCGTTTTTATTTTGCGCTCGCGGCATAGCTTGAGGGCGGCCAGCGTATCGGCGGTCTCGCCGCTTTGGCTAACGAGGATGACGAGGTCGGTCGGGCGAAGGATTGGGTCGCCATAACGGAATTCGCTCGCGAACGCGACGTCGACGGGGATTCGCAGGGCCCCCTCCAACATCGTGGCGCCGAGCAGGGCGGCGTGGTAAGCGGTTCCGCATGCGACCATGATGACGCGTTCGAAGGAGCGCCATTCCTCGTCGCTAAAGGTTGCCGGGAGATGGACCGAGCCGTCCGGTCGGAGCCGGCCGCTGAGGCATTGGCGAATGGATTCGGGCTGCTCGTGGATCTCCTTTATCATGTAGTGTGCGAAGCCGCCTTTTTCGGCGGACTCGATGTCCCAGTCGATGTGGATGACCTTCGGCTCCTTCGCTTTGCCATCGGCGGATTCGATCTGGATGCCTTCTCGCGAGATGACTGCGAGGTCGCCCTCCTCCATCGCGATGACGTCGCGGGTGTATGGCAGTAGGGCAGGGATGTCGCTGGCCAGGAAATTTTCGCCTTGGCCGATTCCGAGGATGAGCGGGCTGGCGTTTCGGACGGCGACGATCTTGTCGGGCTCTTCGAGGCACATCACGACGAGCGCGTAGGCGCCTTTGAGCTTTGCGACGGCGTTTCGGACGGCCTGGACAATGCTGCCGGTTCGGTTGTATTCCTCGCCGATAACGTGGGCTGCGATCTCGGTGTCGGTTTCGCTTTCGAACTTGTGGCCTCGCTCGGCAAGCTCGGCGCTTAGTTCGTAATAGTTTTCGATGATGCCGTTGTGGATTACGGCGATGCGGTCGGACTGGTCGAAGTGCGGATGGGCGTTCTCGTCCGTCGGGCCGCCGTGGGTAGCCCAGCGGCTATGGGCGATGGCTATGTGGGCGGTTGGCTTGTCGCGCTCGAGGAGCTCTTTAAGGTTGGCCAGTTTGCCGGCTCGCTTGAGGATGCCGATGCCGCCTTCCGCCTCGAAGGCGACGCCCGCGCTATCGTAGCCGCGGTATTCGAGGCGCGTGATTTGATCGAAGACGATGGCAACCGCTTCTCTGGGGCCGATGTATCCGGCGATGCCGCACATATTGGTTTGATTATGGCGCGCGAGTTTGGAGGAGATGGCCGGCAAACTCACCAGGAAGCGAAGTTTGTGCTATTCTCAGTTCGAGCAGGTAAGGGCGCGCTCCGCGAGGCATATGATTTCCCTGCTCCGCTTGAGCTCGCGCGGCTGCGCCAAGGAGAGATAGCATGCGATTCAAGCTCTTGGCCGCTTCGGCCTCGCTTTTGACCTTGACGGCGTTGGGGAATGCCCAGCTGCTGTACGACAATTCGCCTCCCGACCAGTCTGGAGGCAATGAAATGACCGAATGGCTTCAGGCCGAGAACTTCACGCTGGGCGCTGACGCAACAGTGGGAAGCATCACTTTTTGGACGTGGGAGCTGACCGGCACGAACAACTACGACGGCAGTGGGCAATGGTGGATTTTCGCTGACGCCGGCGGGAGCCCAGGCGCCGAGATTACCAGCGGCTCCGGCAGCCCGACGCGGTCACTCGTCGGTGATCTTGGCAACGGCTTCACCGAATACATGTACGAGTTCGACATAGCCGACACGGCCGTAGCAGGCGGCGTCGATTATTGGCTCGGCTTGCATCTCAATACGAACTTCGATACTCGGTGGGACATGTATTGGGAGAACACCAGCAGCGGCCACTCGCCCACCGGGCATGAAAGCGACCGCGGAACGATGGACAACTGGGCGGATAACGGCGCAGAGCACGCGTTCCAGATGTACGGTCCGGTTCCTGAACCAAGCACATTCATCGGTCTCGGAGTTTTGGGCGCTCTTGCGCTCATCCGTCGCCGACGATAAACTGAAGCAGAAAGGCGGTCCGTTCAACAGGGCCGCCTTCTTTTTACTCGACGGCGATTATTTCGTCGACGCGGACGCAAAGGGCCGTGCAATTATCGCTGCCACCCGCGATTAGAGCGGCGTTCACGAGACGCCAAACGGACTCGCTGGGCGCATATTTCGCGAGCGTATCGTGAATTTGGACATCGGTTACGTGATTTGTGAGCCCGTCGGAGCAAAGAAGAAAAATGTCGCCCTCGCGCAAATCGTATTTGGCGATGTGGGGCTGGACGCCTTCGTCCACACCTAGCGCACGCGTTAGGACGTGTGCGTAGGGGCTCCGCGCAGCCTCTTCGCGCGACATGAGACCAAGCTTTACCTGCTCCTCGACGAAAGAATGCTCCTCCGAAATCTGCTCTAAAATCTCATCTCGAAAGCGATAAATTCGCGAGTCGCCGATCTGGACGGAAATCGCTTCATCCTGCCGCAAAATAATTGCGCTGAGGGTCGTGCCCATTCCTGCGCGAGAAGGCATCGCGCGCGCGACGTCCAAGATAAATCGGTTAGCAGCCTCGACTGCTGCGCCAGCGGCAACTGCCCCGTCCGCTGAGTAATGGTGAAGGTAAACCTCGAGAAAGGTCTTGCAGGCGAGTTCGCTTGCGATTTGCCCTGCGGCGTGGCCGCCCATGCCGTCGCAGACAACGAAAATGCTTCCGCGCGAAGCCATGAGGTTTTCATCTTCCGGGATATAGAATTCGAATTTGTCCTCGTTGTTTTCCCTAACCCGTCCGAGGTCGGATTTGCAGGCGACCGACGTTTTCAAGATCATTTTCAAAGGGGGCGCCTGCTCGACCAAGTCCTCCCTGGTAAATTCGGCTGTCGTGTCCTCAGGCATTTTCAATCCTCAATGTGGTTTGTCCGATCACGATCGCGTCTTCAGGTCCGATTTTAACGCGCTCGTTCGCCATCATTTTGGCGTCGTTCAGGAATGTGCCGTTGGTGCTGCCGAGGTCCGTAAAATAAACGTTTCCATCTTCGACTTCGATGTTTCCGTGCATGCCCGACGCGTAGGGGTCTTCGATGATGATTTCGTTGGCCGGTCGGCGACCGATTGTATTTTCTCCCGAATGAAGGGGGATGCGCTCCTCACCCAAAATAAGAATGGCGGCAGGGGGCTCATCGACTTTCGGCGGCTCGGCCATTTGCGTTTGGCCGATTTTCGGCATGTCCGGCATGGAGAGCGTGAGCTCCGTGGTGGCGAAGCGCACTTTTTGCCCGGGCGTCAGTTCGGCTTCCTCTTCGCCCATCCGAGTATCGCCGATGAACGTACCGTTTGTGCTTCCCAAATCGCGCACCGTGACGCGGCCATCCTGCAAGACGACTTCGGCGTGCTTGCGGCTGACGCCGGCTTCCTGCAGGAGAATGTCGCCCTCGCGCCCTACCGAATTAGCGCCCTCACGGAGATAATGCTCGCGGCCGCTTGCGTCGACGAGACTGGGCGGACGAACCGCGGGCGCGCCGAAAGCATCTTCAGGCAGCGCACTTTCGAAAATGAGGCCGCATTCGATGCAAAAGCCCTCGCCGGCGGGATTAAACGTTTTGCAGACCGGACATTGAACCGGTTGGATCGTCAGTGTTACGTTGAGATTTGGCCCCGGCCCCATCCGGGTTTTGTTCGGATCGCCGCCGAGCATCTGTGTCGCATTCGGGTTATCCACGGTTGATTATAGTCACTCTTCGAGAGATTCTTTGATGCGCTTGGCGAGGCTCATGGTCAGGGTTGGAACGCCGGCGATGTCCTCGACGCTCGCGCGGCGGATTCCCTGCACCGAGCCGAAGGTCCTTAGGAGCAGCCTCCGCCTGCGCGGGCCGACACCTACAATCTCGTCGAGAGCCGATCCGAACATGCGTTTATCGCGCACTTTGCGGTGGTATGAGATCGCGAAGCGGTGCGCCTCGTCGCGAAGCCGCCGAATGAGAACGAGGCCGGGCGAATTCATCGGCAATTCGATCGGTTCGGGATCGACGGATGCGCTGTCGTCCCAATGATCGGGGGGTGCCTGGCACGGGGATTCTCCGCCCGCTCCGCTTATCGAACGGTACGGTGTAAAAATCAGTTCGTGCCTTTTCGCGAGGCCAATGGCGGGGATTCTTATTCCTACTTCGCGCATCGCTTTGATCGCGGCGCCGAGCTGTCCGCGTCCGCCATCGATCACCATCAGGTCGGGCAATTTCATAAACTTTTCGTTGCCTTCTTGGAAGGCCCGCAGGCGTCGCAAAATCATTTCGCGCATCATCGCAAAATCGTCGGGCGACTCGGGATTGTATTTAATTTTAAAGCGGCGATACTGGTCTTTCGCGGGCGCTCCGTCTTCAAAAACGACCATCGAGCCCACAGGCGCCGTCCCCTGAATATTCGAAATATCGTAGCATTCGATGCGGTGTGGCGGCGAATCGAGTTCGAGAGCATCCTGAAGCTCGGCCGCGGCCCTGCCGGCCCATTCCTCGTGCGCCGCCTGTTCGCTTTGCATTCGCTCCAGGGCGAGCTCGGCGTTCGTTGCGGCGAGCTCAACCAGCTTGAGTTTTTCGCCGCCTTTCGGAACTTCGACGCTGACTGCCGAGCCGCGCTTCTGCCTTAGCCATGATTGAACGATTTGACGCTCTTCTATTTCCACGGGCAGGAGGACTTCTCGCGGAATTTCGGGCGCGTCCGTGTAGTATCTTTTTACGAATTCCTCGACGGCTTCGCCGGGGTTCGTGTCGGAGGCGCCGTCCAGATAGAAATGGCGCTGGCCGATAAGCTTTCCTCCGCGAACATAAAACATTTGCACGGCAGCTCCGCGGTCGTCTTTTACAACGGCGATGACGTCTTGGTCTTTTTGAGTTCCGGCTACCACTTTTTGTCTTTCCAGGACGGATTCGATGGATAAAATCGAGTCGCGGAATCTCGCAGCACTTTCGAAGTCAAGGTTTTTGGCGGCGGCTTCCATCCTCGCTTTCATATCTTTAAGAAGGCGATTTTGTTTGCCTTCCAAAAACAGGCGCACACTTTCGAGTTCTTTTTTATATTCAGCGGGATCCGCAAGGCCGGCGCAGGGGGCCAGGCATTGACCCATGTGGAAATAAAGGCATGGTCTTTGGACGGCTTCGCCGCTCCAGCTTTTTCCGCATGGAATCAGTTTGAAAACTTTATGCAATAGGCCGAGCGTTTCCCTCACGGCTGCCGCCCCGCTGTAAGGTCCGAAATATTTAGAGCCGTCTTTGCGAAGCCTCCTCGTGAACATCACGCGCGGAAACGCCTCTTTCGTGATGACCACGTAGGGGTAGCTTTTGTCGTCGCGGAGGCGGACGTTGTAGGGCGGCCGGTACTCCTTGATAAGGTTGCATTCGAGGACGAGAGCTTCCAGCTCGCTGTCCACGACGATCCATTCGAGCGTGGCGATTTTGGACACCATGCGAGCGATGCGGTTGCTGTGGATCGTCGACTTTTGGAAGTAGGTGCGCACTCGGGAGCGGAGGCTGAGAGCTTTGCCGACGTAGAGCACGTCGCCCCGCTCATCCCGGTAGATGTAGCAGCCGGGCTTCGCAGGCAGCGATTTTAGTTTTTGGGCGACGGCTTCGGAAACCTGGGTCACTCCTTAATTCTGACTCGTACCCGCCCATGTGGCAAGAAGCCTTTGAAATGCATTTGCCCGGCGCAACCATGCCTAGCTCGTCGGTGGGATGCTATCTGCCCCCTTTCCCTTCGCCATCGGAAGGCACGGACGCGTCCTTCAGCTAACCTTCCAATTCCTGTTCCCGGGAAAGAACGGAGCCCTGGGGCACGTCTGGCAAATCACCGACGGGATGTTTGATATCACCTTTTTCTTCCGTGAAGCCATTTTTGATAATCTGCCCGCATCCAGCAGTCATGGGCCATTCTCTTAGCCACATCACCGTGGAAACCGTATTCGGCCCTTTTTAGGAGCTCGGCAGACTTGGCGTAATCCATCTTCACGAACGCAAAGTTACCGAGATAGAAATCGACAATTGGGCTCGCGATGCCGTAGCCTTGGGCGACGTGGAAATAGAATTCTGAGCCAACGTAGTCGTCCACGTTTGCCAGGTCACCAATAACGAGGAGCCACGCCATTCTTAGGCCGTTCATGTCGTACACATTCGGCCAGTCATCTTCAAAAGTGTGTTTGATGTAATCTACCGGACCTGCGTCGTCCCACATTGCTTTGCTGCCCGCATAGTCGCCGAGCGCAGCCTTCAAAAAGGCGATGCGCGCGTATCGTCGGCCATCACCCAGTTCGGGCCGCTCTTTATCGATCAGGTCGTAGGCTTCTTGATATTTGCCTTGTCGAAGTCGGATTTCGGAAAGCTCTTGCTCGATATCGTCGGCGTTGCCCCTCGAGAGAGCGATGGCGGGACGCAAAATAGTCTCCGCCTCGTCGTATTTCCCTTCGAGGATCAAGGCGTGACCACGCTTTCGCGCTACCTGCGCTTGCTGCCATCTTTCGCCAGGGATTGGCACGGGCTGCATTATTTCTTGCTCGTAACTGCGCGATCTGGGCTGTAACGAATCAAAAGCCCACGTCATGCACACAATGATTGCCGAAAGCAGTGAGAATATGATCATTGCGATTGCTCCTTCACTTTCATTATCGCGGGACCCACGTCCCGTTGTTGAATATTGTTTCGTTCCACACGGGATGGGCCAAAAAGTCACCGAGAACGGTGGAACCTTTGGCATTTTCATCGATAGCCCACGGCAACGCAATAGAGTTTCTCCATGCGTGGCCACGCCAATTCCATGTGATGGCTCGAAGCGGAACGAACCTTGAGTCCGCTCCCGGTGGCTTGTACAACTGATGAGTCTTGAAGTATGCTTTGTAATAAAGCTGCAGCGCCGAATTATCTAGGATTTTGGGCGAGTCATTAAGCTCGCCCTCGAAGCCATCCCCAGAAAAAAAGACTGAGCCGTAGGGATGCGTGTTATCGAGCTTCGCCGGGCCCGTGGTAAAATTCTGCGCCCAATCGTAAAAGATGACGCCGATTTTCTTCCACATGGTTATGCTCGTAACGAGTTGCGTCCAGCACCACGATCCTGCGCCCACCGCGGACCATGGTGAAGGCGTTGTAACCTTGTCGTGAAAAATGATGCCTGATGTCACGAACCCCCCGTCCTCGCGCAAATACGTGCTACCGTAAAAGCGCATCGCGCCGTCGGGCATGATGACCGCATTGCTCCCGGCGATCTCGTAGCGGAAGTCGAACGAGGGCGCTCTAGTGGCAAAACTCCGAGAAAGCGTTACTTGCAGCCCGCCGGCGTTTGCCAGCGTCACAACGCACTGGCATGCCACGCTTCGGGTTTTGCAAAATAGCAATTCAGGCTATCGCCCGTCGGAGTCGTGAAGGGAGTGTAGACGGCTGGGCCCGTCGAGGGCGGCGCCGTGTAGTCGGCAAACGGCTTGCCCGCAGACAACGTCCACGAATAGGTATCGCTCGCGGAAGTGGGCGAACCAGGGTCGAACGAAATCGTCGACGAGAACTTTTGGCCAATCAAGATTTGAAATTGATTTTGCGTAAAAACGGTGCCCACCAAATTCATCCTCACACTATAAGTTTGCACGCCAAACGCTACGCAGCAAGAACCGCCCTCGGGAGGGCCGAACTGAAGCCCCCGCCAGCGGAAACAGTTGCCGACGGAGTCACCGATATCTGGAAGCTGTTTCCTGGGTTGGTTCTCGCGATCCAATGAATTCCTGAAGATGTTTGACCGCCCGAACTCGGAACTGCCGGGTCACCTAAGCCATCAGCGCAGCTGCCGCTATCGCCATCCCAGGAAGCCGAGGAAGTCTGTTTGATGATAACCGCCTCCGGCGGGAGGCTGCTCGGATCACCGTCGTTGTTCCAAGTGAACGTCGTCGTTATCTGGCCGGTGCAGTCGCCAGTACCAGGGCCAATGGGTCCACCTTGTGCTGAACCTCCGGTCGGCGCAGTTCCGCCCCATCCGCCCGCCACAGCCGCATACGGCCAGCTATGATCGCCATAGTCTCCCATTGAGTGGCAGGTGCCTCCGGAGAACGACACATCGTAATGTCCCGCCCAGCATTGCGCGACCATAACCAAAAATCCAAAGAGCAAAGCCCCCTTCATGACTTCTACATTATAACGACTGATGCAGAAAGTTGCCGAAGCGTCAGCCCGCCTTCGGTTACCGGCACCGTGCGGCGACCAGCTCGCTCGACGGATTCCGCCCTGCATTTGATGCTGAGTTTCCGCCGCCACGCTCGTCTTTTCGAATACATAATAACTTGCCCGGGAAATTTGCGGGCGGGAGAGAGCTGTTTTGATCGAAAGGGAAGAGTCGCCGCGGTTCGAGCTGTTCCACGAGCGCATGCTTGCGGAAAAGGTGGCCTTAGTGAGGCTTGCCCTCACCGTCGCCGATCTCGTTATCATCATCTGCGGCCTGGGCGTTCCGGCAGGTTCGCAAACGGCGGCCATCATCACAGCGCTTCTGTTTTGTATCTACGGGACGGTTTCGTGGTACGCAGTACGCAGCGAGCGGGTGCATGTCGATTACTATCAGCTAGTTTCGCCCTTGTTCGATATCATTCTGGCGACGCTGCTCGTTATCGTTACGGGGGGATACGAGAGTCCGTACACGATTTGGTACGTATTTGCGGTAGTTGGCACGGGGTTTAGCCGGTTTCGCTATCTGCCTGTTGCGACGATGGCGGCAGGCGTTTTGGCGCAGTATTTCGTGGCGCGGATTCCGAACCTTGGTCCGGCGGACATGTCGGGCTTCGTCGCGAGCATGGTGGCCCGCTTTGGCGTTGCGGCCGTGATTGCGTTTGTCAGCTCGTATTTGACGAACTTATCGAAGAACCTGTCCGTTATGGAGGAAACCGGGCGACTTCTTGGGAACACGGTAGTCGAGAAGGACGCCGCGCGGGTTTTCTTATGGCAGACCGCGAGGCTTTTGGACTTGTCGTACGGCAAAGTTCAACTGCCCGAGGGCGCCTTGTACGAAGTAGGCACGGTCGCGCGGGACGTGGGCTTGCCGCGACGGTCGTGGCAGATCATGATGGGAAGCGAATCGCTGGGAGAACTCGTGGCGGAGCGCGAGCAGCCGTTTACGCAAAAGGACGACACGCTGGCGGAAATGATGTGCGGACGCGTGGCAGGCGCTTTCAATCGCATCAAAATGGCGAACGAACTCATCGACGCCGCGGCGGACGAAGAGCGCGAGCGCATAGCCGACGAGCTGCACGACACCTATCTTCAAACCCTGGCTGCCCTCGATATGCGCGCAGAGGTCGCTCGCCACGCGGGAACGCGAAAAGACCTGGAGGAGGAGCTTCTGTACATCAAGAAGATCGCGCGCGAGGCGGCGGCGCAAGCGCGGCAGGTCATCAAGCGGGTGACGCCGAGGCTGCCTCTTGGACGGGAGCGGATCGAGCGGATTATCAGGGAGCGTTGGAACGGGGAATGGGACATCAAGGTCAGCGAAGACATCAATCTTTCGGTCGGGCAGTGGCGCTCGATAGAGATGATGCTTCGCGAAGGGCTTAACAACGCGAAGAAGCATGGAAAGGCGACGCGCGTTATGTTCACCGTGGAGCAGGTCGGAGAAAAGCTCACGGCGAAGCTCGAAGACAACGGCAAGGGCGCCGGCGACGTGATAGCGCTGGGGTATGGGCTTCAGCGGCTGCGGGCCGTTTTAAACGACCAGGGTGGAATGCTCCACCTGGAAAATAGGGACTACCGTGGAACGGCGCTTATCGCGGAGATTTGGACGGGAGCAAAATCGTCCTGATGTACGATGCGCGTTGAAGAAGTTTGCGATATCATCAGGATCGTTAGAGAACCAAGGATATGATTACGGCGCTGCTTGTCGATGATCACGAGATCGTTTTGGAAGGGATCGAACGCGTTTTGACGCTGGACGGCCGGGTGAACGTCATCGGTCGGGCCCGCTCGCTCTCCGAAGCATCCGTCTTTTTGGAGGACCTTATTCCGGACGTCGTCGTTTTGGACCTGCGACTTCCGGACGGGGACGGCGTTACAGGCATCGAGAAGATTCGCGGTCTTTGCCCTTCGACGAAGATCGTCGCCATGACGGGCTATGGAAAGGCGGCGAAGGCTGGAGCGTTGAAGAATGGCGCGCATGCCTTTTTGACCAAGGAGTTGGCGTCGGACATCATCTCGGATACGATTTGCGACCTCTTTCCCGTTCACCGAAAGAACAACATGTCCTCGGAGAAGCTCAGCGCGCGGGAGCTCGACGTGGCCCGGCTCGTCGCTTCGGGAATGAGCAACAGCGAAGTTGCGACTGCGCTATGCGTGAGCAAGAACACGGTGAAGACGCATCTGGGCAACGTGCTTCGAAAATTGAACCTACGAGACCGCGTCGGCCTGGCTTTGCACTGGCAAAGATCGAAAGCTGGCGAGAATCACCCGGCTGGGTGATTCAAACCCTGTGAACCGCAGGCGATACTATTCCTAACCCAACGGGTTGCAGTTTCCGGCGTCGCATGCCAAGGGGGGAAGCGGCGCATTCAACAGAGCTGCAACCCACTTTTTTATGTGGCTGGTTCGGTCTCCCTGCCGAATCACCCAAAAGGGTGAGTTAATGCTGTTAGAATTACTTTATAATTTGAAACTGTCGGCGAGCGAATTTGAGACCACCGACCGTTATTACCTGCGGAAGACTCTCGCTGCACCACGTCTCAGCATATGTACGACGAGGCTTTGGCCATAGAGATCAGTAAGAATCCGTCGCTTAAGGCGGCGCTGCTTGCCGACGGCTTGATCGATGAAGACCAGCTCCGGCAGGCTCAAGAACGTCAAGCTCAGACGGGCGCCTTTTTGGGGGAGGCGCTACTCGAACTTGGCTATGTTCAGCCGGAAGTTTTGGGCCGCTACCTGCAAGAGGGTATGGGCTATCCATTCGTCGAGCTTACGGGAATGGATATCGACATGGCCGTCGCTCGCACGATTTCGGAGCGGCTGGCACGGAGAAAACTCATTCTCCCGTTTCGGGCGGAGGGCGAGACGATCGACATCGCGATGGTCGATCCCCTCGATCTCGCTACGTTGGACGAGCTCAAAGCGAGGTTTCGCCAGCAGGTTCGACCGTTCCTGGCTTTCTCCTCCGATCTGACCGAAGCGATCAACCGCGTATTCGACGTACGGCACAAAGCCGCGTCCGCGCTTAAGGACATTCCTGAACTCGCGTCGATCAGCAACGAGCTTTCGGTGGACGACCTTGTCGGCCTTGCCGAGGACGCGCCCATCGTGCGGTTGGTGAACAGCATCATCCAGGGCGCGATCACGGGCAACGCGAGCGATATCCATATCGAGCCCCAGGAAGACGATGTACGCGTACGATATAGGCTGGATGGACTACTTTACGACCAGATGTCCATCCCACGAAACCACTTGGCCGCCGTCGTATCGCGCATCAAAATCATGGCGCGCCTAAATATTGCCGAGCGGAGGCGGCCACAGGACGGCCGGTTTACGGCGCTCGACGAATTTGAGAGAGAGTTCGACTTTCGTGTAAGCGTCATGCCGGCGATTTATGGTGAGAAGGTGGTGCTCCGTGTTCTCGAAAAGTCGAATTCGCTTGCCTCGCTGAGCAAGTTGGGCTTTTTCCCGGACCAGCAGACTGCGTTCGAGAAGATGATCCATCGGCCTCACGGCATCGTTCTCGTTACCGGGCCGACGGGCTCCGGCAAATCTACGACGCTTTACGCGGCGCTGCAAATGATCAACAGCCCTACGATGAATATCAACACCATCGAGGATCCTGTGGAATATCACCTTAAGGGCGTCAACCAGATACAGGTCAATCCGAAAATAGGCGTATCCTTCTCGACGGGTCTGAGAACGCTCGTGCGCCAGGACCCCGACGTTATCATGGTCGGCGAGATCCGCGACTTTGAGACCGCGGAGATCGCGATTCAGGCCGCATTGACCGGTCACCTCGTGCTTAGCACGCTTCATACGAACGACGCGCCGGGCGCCCTTGTTCGGCTTCAAAATATGGGCGTCGAGCCTTTCCTTATAAGCTCGGCGGTTCTGGGAGTTGTCGGGCAGAGGCTCGTTAGGACGGTATGCCCTGGATGCCGGCAGCAAATCGAACCTTCGAAGGAAATACGAGAGGCTTTGGATTTGGGCGATGCGAAAATCAGCCGAGGGGCCGGCTGCAGCCGCTGCGGAAAACGAGGAATGCGCGGCCGGAGCGCGACATACGAAATCATGCCGATGACCGATCCGATCAGAGATATGGTGCTGGACAGACGATCCGGCGCGGAACTCAAGGAATTGGCCATCGCGGAGGGAATGAAAACCATGCGCCAAGTCGGGCGCCAAAAAGTAATCGACGGAATAACAACGCCGGAAGAGATCATTCGCGTTCTCTTTGCGGAGGAGTAAAGGACAATGCCTACATTTCAATACACTGCCAGAGATCGAGAGGGGAACATGCAAAGTGGCCTTTTGGCCGCCGAGAACGCTGCGGAGCTGCGTGAAGTCCTTCGAAATCGTGATCTATATCTAACCAAATCGCAACTGCGCCGCGGTCGCGTCGCGGAGGAGGCTTCGGGGGGCCAGAGCATTTTTGGCCAGAAGAAGGTGAAGCTTGGCGACATGGTCGTCATGAGCCGGCAATTAGCCACGCTGGTGCGCTCAGGACTCACGATCATCGAGGCCCTTTCGGCCGTCGCCGCGCAGACTGAGAACCCGACGCTCGTGGACGCGCTGAATATGGTGCGTCTCGACGTTTTGACGGGCCAATCGCTTGGAAGCGCGATGAGGAAGCACCCGAAGGTTTTCAATGAGATTTATGTTTCTCTCGTCGAAGCGGGCGAGGCGGCGGGAACACTCGACCACACGCTCGAACTCGCCGCGACGCAATTCGACGAAGAAGCGGAGCTTCGCGAACAGATCAAAGCGGCGCTGACGTATCCGGCGATCGTCGTGGTTGCGGCGTGCGGCGTCGTCGCGTTCATGCTCGTTTTCGTCGTTCCTGCATTCGCAAAGGTTTATCAACAGTTCCATGCGCAGTTGCCTGCGGTGACACGCATGCTCATCACGCTTAGCGACATCGTTTTGCATAGAGCGTGGGTCGTCATTCTTGCGGCCATTTTGCTGATTTTCGGCTTTCGGCGATATATCGAGACAGAGTCCGGGCGGCTTCGCTACGATAGCTTGAAGCTGAAACTTCCGCTGCTCGGCAAGCTGATCCGCAAGATCGCGATCGCGCGGTTCGCTCAGACTTGGGCCGGCGCGACGAAAGGCGGCATGCCGATTTTGCAGGCGCTGCAGATTTCCGCAAATACGAGCGGGAACGTCGTTATCCGAAACTCGGTGCAGCAGGTTGCGACCTTCGTCAAGGAAGGCGCGACGTTGGCCGATCCGCTTTCGGCCACGGGGCAGTTCCCGCCGATGGTGACGCGCATGATCGCCGCGGGCGAATCGTCGGGCGATCTCGACATGATGCTCGAAGAGCTTGCGCGGTTCTATAGAAGGGATATCGACTACCAGGTCAAGAAGCTGACGCGCCTTATGGAGCCGATCATGACGGTCGTCGTTGGCGCTGTGGTTCTCTTCGTGCTCGTCGCGCTGTACATGCCGATCTTTACGCTGCCGACTATCGTTCGGCGATAAACACGGCCGGTTTGGGAACGAACCTTTTTTATCCAAAACCGCAACACCCTAAGCCTCCCTCGACTTTTCGGGGGAGGCTTTTTCGGCGTTGTCTAGGGTCCTGTTGCGACCACGCGAACGTACTTCGCCATCTGGCAGGGCTGCAGCCGCGCGCCAACTACCTTTTGGACGAAGAGCATGTAATAGCCGGGAGGCGCCTGCGTCGTACTGACTGGGCCGGCGAAGGTTTTCGTCGTGCCGCCGCCGGACAAGGTGAGCTGGATATAGCGGGCGTTCGTTTCGAACGAGTGCGATACGGAGGCCAGCCCGATAAGGCATGCCTTGGTGCAGCCTGAGTCGTTCACAACGACTTGGTTGGTTTGGCTGCCTATCCCAATCTCGTCTGGACCGGAGACGATCTCTGGTCTCGTTCCCGCGCCGTAGTCCGGCATGTAGAGCTGTCCGGATGCCGGCTGGTCGAGAAATTCATTCGGCCAGCCCACATCGCCTCCAGCGAGCAAAACTCTGCCGTCCGGGAGGAGCATGCAAAGGGAGTGGTAGCCACGGAAGATCAGGCTGTGGCCACCT
>DASSBY010000057.1:0-4043 GCA_035698285.1 Fimbriimonadales bacterium
GCCAAGACCGAGGAGTTCCGTAAGCGATTGGCCGCCGGTTTGACGCTCGAAGACATTTTGCCCGAAGCCTTCGCGGCGGTTCGCGAAATTAGCCGCCGCACGCTTCACATGCGGCATTTCGATGTCCAGATACTTGGCGGAATCGCCCTCCACCAAGGCAAGATCGCCGAAATGAAAACGGGCGAGGGCAAAACGCTCGTCGCCACTCTTCCACTGTATCTCAATGCGATTCAGGGCAACGGCGCCCACCTGGTCACCGTAAACGATTACCTTGCGCGACGCGACGCCGTTTGGATGGGACCGATATACCATACGCTTGGCTTGTCTGTAGGCATTATCCAGGGCCAGTCGGCAGATTCCGACGAACTCGGCGGCAGCTACATTTATGCGCCGGGAGCTCAGCACGAAGACCCCAGGTACATGAACCTTACGCCATGCTCTCGGCGCGACGCCTATCTCTGCGACATCGTTTACGGAACAAATCACGAGTTCGGCTTCGATTACATGCGCGACAACATGGTCTTCGACCAAAGCGATCTCGTCATGCGCGAGTTGAACTACGCGATCGTGGACGAGGTGGACAGCATCCTCGTCGACGAAGCCCGCACGCCCCACATTATCAGTGGCGCTTCCACCGAGCCCATCGAAAAGTACTACCGCGCCAACGACGCGGTTAAGAAGCTCAGGGGAGCGATGGAAGACGGCCCAGGCGTGCATTACGTGGTCAACAAGAAAGACCATTCCGCTTCCCTCACCGAAGATGGCTACGACAAGGTGGAAGAACTTCTCGGCATTCCAAATCTGGCGAGCGAGCCTGATTGGATGCACTACATCAACGCAGCCGTTAAGGCTCACGGCCTGTTTGACAAGGATGTCGAGTATGTCGTCAAAGACGGCCAGGTTGTTTTGGTGGACGAAAACACGGGCCGGTTAATGTTTGGCCGGCGCTTGAGCGAGGGTCTGCACCAGGCTCTGGAAGCGAAGGAGGGGCAAGGCGTTCAGCGCGAGAGCCAAACCGTCGCTGTTATTACGTTCCAGAACCTATTCCGGCTTTACGAAAAACTGGCCGGCATGACGGGTACGGCGAAGACTGAGGAAGACGAATTTCGCAAGATTTACGGACTCGAAGTAGTCATTATTCCGACCAATCGAGAGATGATTCGGACGGATCATCCGGATGTTATTTTCAAAACTGAAGAGGCTAAGTTCCGAGGCATCGCTCGCGAGCTTTTGCGGCTCTACACCAAACAGCAGCCGGTCCTGGTGGGCACGCGATCGATCGAGATGTCGGAGCGCGTTTCTGCGCGACTAACCGCAGACAAACTGCAAAACCTTATTCTTGCGGAGCGGATCAAACACCATATCGAAAACCAGAGAGGTCTTGACAAAAAGGCTAAAAACGAAGCGTATAAGGACATCCTGACGCCGCTTACCGATGCAAAGCAAAAATCTTTTATCGACGCCGCGAAATCGCTGAACCTCCCGCCGGACCCGCTAGGCGACGAGATTCAAGATTGGTTTTTGGAGCAGTTCGATTTGCCGGCCGAAAACAAGCAGTATCTTGATGAGGCTCTGAGGCACGGCATTCCCCATAAAGTCTTGAACGCGAAATACCATGAGCGAGAAGCTCTTATTGTCGCGGAAGCCGGCAGGAAGGGCTCGATCACAATCGCCACCAACATGGCCGGGCGCGGCGTGGACATTCTCCTTGGAGGACGCGTTCAAAACGCCGAGATCGAGATGGCCGGGGCGCAGGAAAAGAGCGACGAAGACTTCGCGTCCGATACTTTTGTAGCTTTCCGCCGCGGCGGAAAGGAGCGTGCAGCCCCACCTCTCCCGCTCGACGACCAAGAGCGCGCGCAACTCGCAAAGGAAGTAGTGGAACTCGGAGGGCTGTACATTTTGGGAACGGAGCGGCACGAAAGCCGACGAATAGACAACCAGTTGCGAGGCCGCGCCGGTAGACAGGGAGATCCGGGTGAAAGCCGCTATTTCGTTTCGCTGGAAGACAATCTGTGGAAGATTTTCAATGCGAAGATGCTTGATAATCCTTTACTGAAAATGTGGCCCGATTTAGAGGAAGTTAACGCTAAATTCCTCAGTCCGATGATCGAAAAAACGCAAAAGCGGATCGAGCTGCACTTTTTCGAATATCGCAAGCACGTTCTGGAATACGACGACGTTTTGAACGCCCAGCGCGAGCATATCTATGAAATGCGCCGCGAATATCTTTTGGGCAAGGAAGCTAGGCCGACGGTGCGCGAATATGTGGACCAGGAAATCGTCGATATCGTGGAACGGCACGCTCCTGATGGCATCGAGCAGCGCGAATGGGACTACGCGGGCATTTTCCGCGACCTACTGCAGATTTTCCCGGCTATGGACTACGGCAGCGTGTCCGAGCTCGAAAGTCTGCGCAACGAGGAGCAGGTTTTAGCTAAAGTTCGCGATTGGGCAGACCAAGCTTACAACGCCAAAATCGCGGAAGTCGGCGACGATTTCGCCCAGGTGGAGAAAATCGTTTTGCTGCGCGCGATAACCCAGCTTTGGACCGAGCATTTGCAGAGCGTCGAGCGACTGCGCGAAGGCATTGGGCTTCGAGGCTACGGTCAGATCGACCCCCTGATTGCCTTCCGTAAAGAATCGCATGACATTTTCGAGGAAACCCTTGCGGGAATCCGGGACCATGTGGCGCAATATATCTATAAGGTGCAACTGCAGCAGCAGCCGGCGCCCCAGGTTCAGGCGCCCAGGATGGAGCGCGTGGAAGACGACAGACCGCCGGCCACAAACGGCGCCGTGAAGAACGGCGAAGTGGACTGGTCGAAAGTAAAGCGAAACGACTTATGCCCCTGCGGAAGCGGTAAAAAGTTTAAGCATTGCCACTACGGCAAGGTTTAACGGTCTCCGCTTCGCGGCACACAATCGTACCGCCGACAACCATGGCCGGCATCGCGAGAACGAATAGGAGTGGCGCCAGGCTGACGATTCCGCAGCAAACCATAAATCCTATCGCTTCGCGAGTTTTGTAAACCTTTAATTGCGCCGGGAACCATACCCTTCTTCGCAAATAAGCCGGCGCGGAAAACTCGAGAAGCGACAATATAGCTGCCGCAGCAGCGCTCGCGAAAGGGCCTAACCAGATAAAGATAAGCGCGCAAATTCCAACCAAGGCAGAATAGCCAAGTCTTAGCGCAGAATCCCAAATCGAGATGATCCAGCCGGGTTCATCGTCCGGGGCGCTGCCGTAAATACTCTCCTCGGCGACTTTCGAAAGCTTTCCCCAAAAAAAACTACTGAAAATCGATGATATCGCCAATACGATGAAATTCGCCGCTACAAGCCAGAGCAAGGCAAAGGCCACCGACCCGACGATTCGAGCGGAAGGCCCGAGCCAACTCTTAATTGGCCCCGCCTCGACAAGTCGCGGCACGAGAAAGAGCTGACCGGCTGCGAGAATGAGGACGTAAAGGAGGGTCGCCCAAAGGAGGGGCTTCCAACTATAGCCCCACAGCCGTCTATTTCGCGCAAACACCGCAATTCCCTTTAGGAAAGAGAGCATGGAATGGGTACGTACTCAGTGACCTAAAAGATGCAGGTAGCATCAGGGCATGGGACAGTTTTCCGTCGGCCTCGGCGCCCACGCGCCCGAGACCGTCAACGTCGTTGTCGAAATACCCAAAGGGAGCACGAATAAATATGAAATAGACCACGAGACGGGGGTGGTCAAGCTCGATCGCGTACTTTTTTCGCCGCTCTTTTATCCGTGCGATTATGGTTTTATACCGGAAACGCTTTACAGCGACGGAGACCCTCTCGATGCTCTGGTCATCTTGACGCATCCAACTTTCCCGGGATGTATAGTGGAAGCGAAACCGGTCGGCGCCCTGGGAATGCGAGACGAAAAAGGGGTCGATGACAAAATTATCTGCGTTGCGACCAAGGACCCGCGTTATTCGGACATCGACGACTTGGATGACCTTTCCGAGCATCTTCGGCGCGAGATAGTGCATTTCTTCGCCGTTTATAAGGAGCTCGAGGAA
>DASSBY010000058.1:0-4810 GCA_035698285.1 Fimbriimonadales bacterium
CGGGATCAAGGTCATCGATCCAAGCACAATCGAAGTAACGATTCTAAAGCCAAAAGCTTATTGGCCGATGTATCTACAATACGCGTGTTATTTCGTTGTTGCCAAAGAAGCGGCCGGGATGACGCCGATGACCGGCCCTGAAAACATGGTCGGTACCGGGCCGTTCAAATTCGCAGAGTATCGCCCCGACCAATATATCGAGCTTGCGCGCTTCGACGATTATCATGGAGGAAAGCCAAAACTAGAGAGCATTCGCAGGCTCATCGCTTCCGATGCTCAGACGCGTAGGCAGCTTTACGAGAGCGGGAAAGTGGATTGGGTATCGCTCGAGCGCCAAGACAAGGCTCTCGTCGACAGTAATCCCGAAATCAAGGACGACCTGCAAATCGTGGACCGCGCTGCCGTCTGGTATGTCGGTTTTACCGTAAATGAATTCGCACCCTTTAAGAATCCAAAGGTTCGCCAAGCTTTCGCATTGGCGATCGATAAAGACCGCATAATTAACGAAGGTTTCGATGGCGTGAATCGGCGTGCCGAAGGCATCCTTCCGCCCGCGATTCCAGGATTCGATCCCGATTTCAAAGGATATCAATTCGAGCCCGACCGAGCGCGCAAACTCTTGGCGGAAGCCGGCTACCCTGGTGGTAAGGGCCTCCCCTCGATCAAAATGTATTTCCGGGCGGACCGCCAGGACGCGAAAATCCTCTGCACAATGGTCCAGCAAGACCTTAGCAAAAACCTCGGCGTCCAGATAGACCTTGCCCCAACCGAATGGAAGGCGCTGCTCGAGCGCCGCTCTCGCGGGGAATTGCCTTTCTTCCACCTCCGCTGGGGCGCTGATTACCTCGATCCGCAAAACTTCCTGTCCTTCATGCTCCACACCGGTGCCCGCGAAAACACGCTTGGATATTCGAACAAGCTCTTCGATTCGCTCTGCGATCAGGCGGACTCACTTCCGATGGCCCAGCAGGACAAGAGAATCGAGCTTTATCGAAAAGCCGAACGTGTTGCCGTCGACGATGCAATCTGGATCCCGATATATTTTCAGCGCGATCTTGAGTTGGTTCGCCATTCCGTAACCGGGCTCCGTCGTTCGGCCATGGGGCCGCTCGAACACACCACGACGGACGTTGTCTGGAATCGCTGAGCCGTTAGAAGCGCCGCGAGAGATCGGCGCGGCAGCAGCGAATCGGTCGACGCTAAGGGCCGTCCTCGCGCGCCTTGCCTGGGCCGTGCCGACGCTGCTCTTCATAACGCTCGTTACGTTTATCATCGGTGAGCTTGCACCTGGCGACGCTGCCACTGTGCGCGCCGGTGAAAAAGGCTCACGCGAATATATCGAGCAGCTGCGCGAGCAAATGGGTCTGAATCGGCCCGCTCCAGTCCGCTATTTCGAATTTGTAAGAAATGCGGCCGTCTTGGACTTCGGCGAATCGTGGTATCCGCCCTACAAGCCCGTCAAGCAAACACTGGTAAGCGGCGCATTCCAAACAGGACGGCTGGCGATTCTGGCAATTATCGTCGCCAGTTTTTTCGGCATTTTGCTGGGATGCATAGCCGCGGTTTATCACAATCGCTGGCCTGATAGGGTCGCCGTAACGTTTTCGACGCTCGGAATCTGCATTCCAAATTTCGTTCTCGCGCCGGTCCTTGCGTTCTTTTTTGCCATCAAACTCGGCGTGCTGCCGCTAACGTGGGAAGACAACCCGAGCGAAAGCATTCTCTATTATCTTGCTTTGCCCGTTCTCATCCTGTCCTTGCGGCCCGCGGCGATTATCACGCGCCTGACGCGCGCAGCGATGATCGATACGCTAAGCCAGGATTTCATTCGTACAGCGTTCGCGAAAGGTGTCCCATTTTGGAAAGTCATCATGAAGCATGCCTTTCGCAATTCGCTCGTGCCGATCATAACGTCGATCGGCACGACGCTCGGGTTTCTGCTGACGGGCTCCTTTATTATCGAGAGCTTCTTCCGAATTCCCGGTCTAGGGCTAAAATCGGTCAATGCCATATATCAAGGCGACTACCCGATCGTGCAAGGAACGGTGCTGCTTTTCGCCGTCCTATTCATCCTCGTAAACCTGGTTGTCGACATTCTTTTGCCGCTTCTCGACCCGAGGATTAAGGTGCAGGCATGAGGAGAAACTGGCTTTTCGTCCTCAGTGCCGCTTTTCTGGTCCTGCTCGTCATTTTCGCCGTTTTTGGCCCAATGCGGTACGGCGTCATCGATCCTGTCGGCGGCAAGTTCGAGCCGTCGAGCTCGAAATTCTGGCTCGGGACGGATGAATACGGCCGCGACATTTTCGGCCGGCTAGCGTATGGCGCACGTATGAGCCTGCTGATGGGCGTGGCAGTCCAGGTCTTGGCCATTTTCGTGGGACTATTAATTGGAACGGCCGCTGGCTACGGCAAAAAGTGGGTTAACAATCTGCTCATGCGTTTTACCGACGGCATGTTCGCCTTTCCCGATATTCTGCTCGCCATTCTTATCATGGGCATTCTTCGCGGCAGCAATGTCGCAGCGCTTTCAAACCTCCCCGAGATTCTGGTGGCAACGTTGCCGGTATTCGCTGCGCTCGCCGTCGTCGGTTGGCCCGCAATGGCGCGACTTATATGCAATCAGGTCCTAAGCTTAAAAGAGCAGGAATATGTCTCGGCGAGCCGCGCGCTGGGCGCGGGCCACAAGCACGTCGTGCTGCGGCATATTCTGCCGCATCTCTGGGGTTTAATTTCCGCTGTCGCCATGGTCGGCATGGCCATGATAATCCTCGCAGAAGGAGCCCTTAGTTTTCTCGGCATCGGCATTCCTCCGCCTTGGCCGAGTTGGGGTTCCATGATAAACGACGCGCGCGCCTACATGGCGTCCTACCCGCAGCTTCTTTTTTGGCCGTGCCTGATTCTCAGCCTCACGATACTCGCCCTAAATTTCGTCGGCGACGCGTTGCGAGACCGCTTCGACCCGAAATCCGGAGAGCGGCCGGCTTAAGAACAGTTTTCCGCACCGGCGGGCTGGAGGGCAACCTTGGTGATAGCCCTTCCGCCAATAATCGGCGCGCACAAGCGCTTGGTGGGCGTTCGGTTGGCGTAGCGCGTAGATATTTCTCCCGGCTTGATCTCCAGGGGGCCCGTCCCTTCCAACGAAAAATGAGCAACCACCGAGCCAACGCAAACTTTTGCCTCGAATTCCGAAAGCTCCACCTTCGCCCCCGGATCTAAGACAAATACGATTTCCGCATCATCCCCATGGACTTGGTCGATAATCTCCAAAATCTCGCCGTCGAACGTTACTTTTCGCCAATGCCTTTCCCCCGTGATCCATTTGCAAAGGAAACCGTCGCCATCCTTTGAAATCTCGGCGCGATCGCCCCAAAGGAACGGCCCGAGCATTTCGCTCTGGCTCCTTCCGCCAAAATTCACCGTAGAGTGGTATGGCGTGGAGCGAAATCGGTCGCGATCTTCAGAGAGTTCATGATAGGCGAAAGTGCCGGAATCGAGAATTATGGAATCCATCCCTTTCGTCAGGGTTATCGACAACCCATCCGCATGCGCATGCGCCGCGATGAGGCGCCACCCGAGCGGTCCGTGGTCGAACGTCGCCACCGTGTCGCCGAATCGCCAAATTGTGTAGCCCCCCGTAGGATATTCATAATTTCCCGCTTCGACGCTTTTTTCCCGCAGAGGTTCTTGCGAAAAGGTCAGCGCGTATTCTTGCGCTGTTTCCGTCAAAGCGGCGGACCCCAAATAGCCCGCCAGAGCGTTTCCGATCAAGTGGAGTCGCGTCGGACCGTCGGCGGGAAAGAGAATCCGCCCGTCATCTTCATCGCCGATCGCCGGCAGCTTTCCCGCAGCGAGCCTTGCCACGCGGCCAAATTCGAGCGACTGCGCCATTCGCTCCCTAACTTTAGCGTCGACATTTAACCCTGCAGCGTCCGCCGCAAGAAACGGTAGCAACAGTTGCTCCCAAATATAGGGAACGTATCCAAAAGCCTGCTCCACAGACGTGCCGTCCGGAGAGATCTGCACCAGCACTTCGGCTTGAAGCTTTCTCAGCGCTTCCACCGCAATTTGGCGCGAGCCAAAAATCGCGTTAAAAGTAACCACTCCGGCAAGCTCCGCAAGGAGATGGTTGTTACCGCTCGATCCCAAGCTGAGGTTATCCCAGCAGTGCGCCGATTGCTGCGCCATGAGGCCGAGCGCGCCGCGCAATTCTTCGGCAACATCCAGATTTTCGCTAAAAAATGGCTGCATGAGCGAAAAAGAGAACGTCCAAGACAAATTCCGCATGGCCATTTCTATCCCGCTAGTTTGATGGATTCCTCGATCGATATGGTTATGTTTTACAAAATCTACGATAAACGAAACGGCCTTGCGCGCGTACCTCTTATCGGCCGTCACTCTGTAGGCGCCGGCAAGGGAAGACACAAACGAAAGCTTTCCGGGCTCCCAAACAAATTTCGCCCCGCCTGCGACATCCGTGCGCCGATAATCGATGTTCTTGACTGGCAGGTCGGGCCATTCTTCGCCCGTTAATAAATTCGCGCGCCAATTAGGTGGATCGGAAAAAACAACTTTCTTGCCGAAAAAGCTCCATTCGTTCTTAAGAAGGCCCTCGGCTTCCGCCCTAACCTCCTCCGAAATGTGCGGTGCATGCGCCAGGCGCCCCAGAACCGGCGACAGCAAAACGTCGATTGGCACGACTTCGAAGAAATTGGTAAACGCTTCTTCCGGCGACCACCGCATGTATGCCGGGGGGCGAAGGCGCCGACCGACGGCGCGCTTCGTTCGATGCAAAACCTCCGCCGGCGTCATT
>DASSBY010000059.1:0-5565 GCA_035698285.1 Fimbriimonadales bacterium
GAGAAACTCTCCAACGTGAGGCTGCAGATTGACAACCCGTCACCACCCGGCCCAAGTATGGGGACACGCCAGTAAACCCGCGAAAAGGATGGAAGACTGTGGTTGACCGAAAACCCGTGTCCCGATAAAACCGCGTGACGATGATGATGAAAGCCGACCAGGAACCTGGCAACAATACCGTTGAAACAGGTAGCACGAGCAAGCCTGGGCATTCCGAAGGGGAACGTTCTTCGTCACCGAGCGGTCTAAAGGGTATGCGACTTTGGACGCTTCTTAGCCTGACAGCGCTCGCGGGCTCCGCTTTGGCGCAGCGAGACCCGTATGCCGAGATCGCTTTGGCTGCTCGCGGATCCCTTTCCAATCCGCGCGTAATCCTCGATGTCGGAGGCTCGGTCCAGATGGGCGATCAGACGCCGAAGCAGCTTCGGCAGCGCATCTACATCCAGGGGCTGAACACCATCGTGGATGCGTATGTGAACGACGTTCGCCAGCTCCTCATCGTGGCGGACGGCAAGAAGGTCTGGCGCTACGATCCGGTAAAGAAGGAGTACACGTTTTTGGACCAGCCAGGCTCGAACCAGCTCGACCAGGTGGAGGCCATGCGTCCGGTGTTCGGAATCGCAGCGGCTTGGGCGCGCACCGACATGCAGCGGCCGCTTCGGCTGCTCGCGCTCAGCTCGCGATGGCTGCTCGATCCGCACGTGGATTTCGCCGACCGGAATATCCGCCTGTCGACCCGGGTCGACATGGAAAACAACGACTGGCGCGGGTCGGAAATCAACTTCTACATGACGGAGGACGGATCGCTCGACCACTTCACGATCCAGGAGCGGCTAGCGATGCCCGACGGGAAGGTGAAACAAACGAACTTCGTCGGCACGTTCGTTTACCCGCCGAAATTCGACTTTCCGTTCACCTTCGTACCGCCGAAAGACGCGAAGCCGGCAGCAGACTTGCCGATCAGGATCGGCTAAGCCTTTAGCCTGAGGGCTTCCGATCGGGCTTGACGAAATACTGCTCGTGTTTGCAGAATGCCGCGAGCTTTTTCAGTGCCATCTCCGCATCTCGGTCGAGGGTCATGTTTGAGAGGAGGCACATGGAGAGTAACGCGAATGCCTCATCTTCGGAGAGGCTAAGCTGTGCTTCGGTTTCATAATCGACGGATACCATTAATCCTTCCTTGGGACTCTCACACATTAGCTATTGACTGCAAGGCACATAAAGTTGTTCGCAAAACGGCGCGCGAAAGTTTCAATTCCGGGCCAAAAGTCAATTAAGCGCCGCTTCGAATCGTTCTCCCCGCGACTGGGGCGAACGCGGCGAGCTTTTCCATCATCGCCTGAAAAGCCGGCGGGGCCAAAGTCTGAGCCGCGTCCGAAACGGCCTCGCGCGGATTCGGATGCACCTCGACCATGAGCGCATCGGCGCCGGCAGCGACGGCAGCGCAAGCCATCGTCGGCACGTATTTGGCGACGCCCACGCCATGGCTCGGATCGACCACCACGGGGAGGTGCGATATCTCCTTGAGCACCGGAACTGCAGAGAGGTCGAGCGTATTGCGCGTGTAGGTCCGGTCGAGCGGATGTACTCCGCGCTCGCACAAGAGAACCTTGTTGTTGCCATGCGCGAGAAGGTATTCGGCGGCGAGGAGGAACTCGTCGATCGTCGCCGAGGGCCCCCGCTTGATCATAACCGGATGCCCGCTCTTCCCCGCTTCGATCAGCAGGGGGAAATTTTGCATGCTGCGCGCTCCGATTTGGAGAATGTCTACGTGCTCAGCAACAAGCCCCACCATGTCCGGCGACATGACCTCGGAGACGGTCTTGATGCCTACCTCTTCGCCCACGCGCTTCATGATCTCTAGGCCTTCCGCCGCGAGGCCCTGGAACGCATATGGCGAAGTTCGCGGCTTGAACGCGCCCCCACGGAGGACCTGCGCTCCGTCCTCTTTGACGATCTCCGCGGCGAGGCGCAGCTGTTCGTAGCTTTCGATGCTGCACGGCCCGGCCATGACTACGATCTCGTCGCCTCCGAACCTCACGTCACCGATGTCGACGACGGTGCTTTCCGGGTGAAACTCGCGGGAGGCGAGCTTGTAGCTTCGGCTAACCTGCGAGACGCGGCTTACGCCGGGAAGAATCTCGAGCTGCTGCTGGAGCGGATCGCGAAGGTCGGTCGGGATCGCGGAAGGAATACCGATTGCCATAACGCTGCCCGGCATAAGGAGCGGTTCGAGTTCGTGGCTCTCGATCATTGAACAGACGCCGTCGATTTCCTCCTGGGTCGCGCCGGCGCGCATTACGACGACCATTTAGAACTTAATCCTTTTTCGTCCTCGGGGCATTCTCATAATTCTCACGGGATAACCGATAAAGTTTAGCGTATCGCGGTAAAGGTCGAGCGCGGCCGCGATCGTTTCCTTAGGTTTTCTGCGGCGCAAAATCATGGCGAGGTCGTAAACCCAGAAGAAAAGCATTCCTGCGACGACGACGAAAATCGCAAATCCCTGGCTCATGACGATGTCGGTCGCGATTGTGAAGACGGCCAGGGAAAGGGCCGTAAAAATTAGCGTTAGGACGTAGATGCCGAAGAAACTGTAATCTCTTCCGGCGAACAAAGTGTAAACGTAGAGGCCAAACCATGACGAGCCGATCGCCCAAAGAAATCCTTCCGCATAGTCAGGAAATTCGTCGGCGAAGAATGGCGCCCATAGAGCCGCCGCGCCGGATGCCGCGAAAAGGAAAAATAGGATTACGGGAATTTGCAGGAACACTGGCGCTGAACGCAGAACCGCCAGAAGGAGCAGCGATCCTGCCGTTGCGGCGAGAATGCCATCCGCCCCGAGTCGCGCGAGGAAATCCATTCTGGGGGCGGGCAGCCAAAAGAGCGCAAGGAGGAAGAGAGCCAAGAGGCTGCCCAAATGGAGAAGGCCCACGTCGCGCACAAAACGGATGCGCTGGGGCGGCGGTCCGTCTGCGACATTATCCGGAACGGTTATGGGCTCCGGGAAATATGGCGAAGGAATCGGCCCGGTTCGCACAGCGACCGGACTAGAAGCGGAAGTGAGCGAAAGCCTTGTTGGCGTCTGCCATGCGGTGTGTATCATCGCGGCGCTTGACGGTTGCTCCCTGGCCCTTGAATGCGTCCATGAACTCTCCGCTCAGCTTTTCGATCATGCTCTTTCCGCTGCGCTTGCGAGCGTTGGCGACCATCCATCGAATCGCGAGGGTGCGCCTGCGGCCCGGACGAACTTCCTGGGGGACCTGGTAGGTTTGTCCACCGACGCGGCGTGGGCGAACCTCCATGATCGGCATCGCGTTTTGAAGGGCGCGCTCGAAAATTTCGACAGCGGGCTTCCCTTCTTTTTCTTCGCAGGTTTCGAGAGCCTTGTAGAAAATACGCTCGGCCTTCATCTTCTTGCCGTCGAGCATTAAGCGGTTGATAAATCGCTGGGCCAGCTCGGATCCGTAGAGGGGATCGGGCAAAATCTTTCTCTTGGGTGCTTGTCCTCGTCTCGACATGGTCTAAATCTACTTGGCGGCCTTGGGCCTCTTCGTTCCGTACTTGCTTCGACCCTGCTTGCGGTCCGTGGTACCTGCCGTTTGCTGAGTTCCGCGAACGATGTGGTAGCGAACGCCGGGAAGGTCTTTCACCCTTCCGCCGCGGACCAAGACGACGCTGTGCTCCTGCAGGTTGTGCCCGACGCCGGGAATGTAGGCCGTAACTTCGACGCCGTTGACCAGCCTGACGCGCGCGACCTTGCGGAGGGCGGAGTTTGGCTTCTTGGGCGTAACCGTGCGCACGATCGTGCAGACGCCTCGCTTTTGGGGATTGCCCTTGAGCGCAGGCGCCTTCGACTTGAGTTGGGAACTCTTGCGCCCCCGCCGGACAAGCTGATTTACTGTTGGCATCTTGTAAGAAATGATCGAGGCAGAGATACAGTCTCCCTGCCGAACGGTCAATTTTGACGCATTCAGGGCGGGCTTGTCAAGCTGGGCGCAGGGAGCCGGTTCGAACGTAGCGTTCCATTTCGACCGCCCACCGCGGAAGCGCCTCGGCAGCGTAGCCTCGAAGCCGGGGATTATCTTTGCGCATCATGAACCACTGCGTCATGGCGACGATACGGGCTGCGAGGAAGACTTCCAGGCGGTCGCGCCAGTCTTTCGGAAGCGGGCGTAGCGTTTCATAACCCTCGCCGTACGCTTCGCGCAAATCCACGAAGTCCGCAGCGTTTCGGAACTGCGTGAGCGAGACCGCGTAGTCGTACGCGTGGTGCGCCCAGCCAAGGTCGTCGAAATCGATGACAGCAACAGCGCCTTTGGCGAAGAAGACGTTGCCGAGGTGCAGATCAGCATGGATGAGACCGTATTCGGCGGATTTGCCGAGGACAGCGATGCGATCTTCGAGAATGTTGCGCGCCTTCACGAAGTCTTCCGCGGGGACGAATGCTTCGATCTCCGCTACTGCATTTTCGCTCAGAGCGATTGGATCGTGCCACGCGTTCCTCGTGAAAGGCGCACTGGGAGAGAAAGCTTCCGCGAACTGGTGGAGCCGCGCCGTGACCTTGCCGACAGCGAAAAGATGCCTAGGCTCGACGCCGTCTCCGAGAAATTTTCCGTCGATCCATTCGAGCGCGGATGCGATGCGGTCTTCCACTCCCGGTGCGGTTGCGATGACCGTGCCTTGGCGGTGTGGCCCGGGGCAGACGAATCCGGATCCGAGCTTTGGGTGGAGCTTGGCAAGAAATTCTAGTTCGGATTCGACGCTTGCGCGAGTTTGGTAGCCTGGACGGTGCAGGCGGAGATTCCATTTCTTTCCATTCGGCTCCGTGACGGCGAAGGTCGTATTTTCGCCGTGGTTGAGAGGCTGCACCTTGCCCGGCTCAATTCCGAGCTTCTGGCAAGCGTCGACAGCCGCCTTTCGCAGCCTTCGCATTTGGCCACCGGACGTCAGCTCGAGATACGCCTTCATGAAGTCGCAGATTGTAGCGCAGGAGCCGAAGTGACTCGCAGCCAGGATGGCTGCGCTACAGTTCTTGCGCAAAGAGATCGGCGATGGTTTCGCGCCGCACCGCGAGGAATGGGTCAGCTTCGCCAACGATGGCCATGGCCGGACGCGGATACCTGTTGTAATTGCTTGCCATGGAAAAGTTGTATGCACCTGTGCATTGGACTGCGATGAGGTCTCCTTCGGATGTGGTTGCGGGCAGGAAAGCTTCGGAAATCAGCGTGTCGGTTTCGCAATGGCGCCCGGAGATCCGAAATCCGGTGTCATGCGGTTCGCTTAGGCGGTCTGCGTTCATCGCGACGTAGGATGCGCCGTAGAGCTGGGGCCGGAGGTTGTCGGCCATGCCCCCGTCCACCGAGAGGTATTTGCGGAAGGGGGTCTCTTTGATCGCGCCGACGCGGTAGAGCGTCGTGCCGGCTTCGCCGACGAGGGCGCGACCGGGTTCGTAGCTTAGGCGTGGAAATTGGCGCGACCCATATGCGGAAACCAGCGTCCTCTTTATTCTGCCGCAATGTTCGTCAAAACTTTCGGGCTTTTCGCTGGCCGTATATCGAATGC
>DASSBY010000060.1:0-5413 GCA_035698285.1 Fimbriimonadales bacterium
CAAATCCTGCCGATTGACCGTTCCGTATTGGAGGGCGTCGATGTTCGCCAGAACCTGACGGAAGGTGTCCGTCGGCGGAAGCTCGCGATTCGAAGTTTGGTGGCCCAGTACGGCAGCGGGCAGCTCGCCGAAATCGGGCACCTCACCCTTTCGTAAATCGCGCCATCCAAATCCGATTGCCAGGCAAGCGAGGAAAGCGATGCCTACTTCAAACAGCCGTGTCCCTGTCCTCACAGTTTCGCTCCCTGGGGCTCCTTGGCTTGCTCGGTGGCAGGTTTATCGCCCCTTACCAACGGCCGGCCCTTTGAATCGTAAAAATGCGCGGATGTGAGTGTGTACCCGCTGCCGTCCGGCAATGCGAAGCGGTCAATCCGACGACCGTCGCCCCAGGTTGGCCCGCCCTCGATTTCCGCTCCTGCTCGATCGCGGAGAGCAGCCACGAAGAGTTCTGCCTCTCGCGCTGTGCCTTTGTCCACAAGGACTGTCAAGCGGGGCGGCTTGTCGGGACCCTGGGTCAAAGCGAGCGCCATGGGCGGTTCGTCGGGGTTTTTTTGCTGCATGCCGTATACGCCCTTTGGGGCCAGCTCGGCAAGACATGCGACCATCGCCTTGAACGATCCTCCCGGATTTCCGCGGACGTCTAAGACAAGGCTGTTTTTTCCATCGATCAAATCTGCCAGTTTGACGGCGGAATCCTTCGAAAATGAACGAATTCGGATCGTATTTCCATCCGCTTGCACCGGCTCCATCTCATACGGCTTTCGAGTGAAGGCGAACAAGAGCGATTTGTCGCCCCGGTTCACCTTGAGTTTGATCGGGCCGGTTTTGGATTGGAGCTCTTCGAGCGCCGGGAAAATGGGAATCATGTGCTCGGAGCGTTTTTGGAGGGTGTCCACAAAAGCGTCGAATTGCTTGCGCGTAATTTGCTTCTTGGTGAGCTTCGCGCTCGCCGCTTGAACCTCTGCGAGGAGGGAATAGCTGGCGACCCATCGGCCGTCGATCTCGTCGATCCAATCTCCCGTTTTTAGCCCCGCCTTGTCCGCCGGGCCACCCAGAGCGACCGAAACGACGCGGACGGGCAGACGTTCGCCGTTTGCCCCGGCCTCCTTTCTAACCGCGAGGTCCGCTCCGATGCCCGTATATTTGCCTTCGAACATTCCGATATAGGCGGCCCATTCGGTCGGCGCGTAATAGCGCGCGGAAGGATCGTCGAGCTCCTGCAGCATCGTTTGCAATGCTCCGCGAGTCAGCTTCGTTTCGTCGGTGATGGGGTCGACGAAATCATCGACTAAAATCTCGCGAGCGGTGTCGAAGTAGTCATCCGCAGCGATTCCGCCGAACATCGTTTCATCGCCGGGCTGCTGGTTCGATGCGTACAGACCCGAGCGAGTCGTAAGGCCGTCGTCGGAATCGTGCCGAGATCGAAGCGAACCGCCTAAGAAAAGCCCCACGCAGGCTGCTGCGACTACGGCGATAATCCAAGCATATTTCATAAATTATTTCTTTACGGGCTGAAGCAGGTCCTCACCGAGGGCGTCGATCTTGCCGACGCGCCGGTCATGCCGGGTTTCATGGCTCTCATCTGTAGCAAGAAAGGCTTCAAGAATCTCCAGGGCCAGCTCGGGCCCGATCAGCCGCGCGCCGAGGCAGAGTACGTTCGCATGGTTGTGCTGGCGGGCTAGCCGGGCAGATTCGACGCTCCAGCAGACTGCAGCTCGTATGCCCTTGAACTTGTTGGCGGTGATGGCCATGCCGATGCCCGTCCCGCAGATGAGGACGCCCTTTTCAGCGTCGCCGCGCTCGATTCTGCGGCTAAGTTCGATCGCCGCGTCAGGATAATCGTACGCGTCTTCGCCCGTTGCGCCGATTTCGGCGACGCCGTAGCCTCGCTCGACGAGCCAGTCCACGAGAATTCTGCGAAGTACGAAGCCGGCGTGATCAGAACCCAGAAGAATTGTCATTATCCCGTTATTTCCTTAACTAACTTACGAATGTCGGCGTTCCGATGCGCCGCGAGCCTTTCGAGCATCGCCTGCGGCAACGTTATTTTCTTTTCTTTGGCTGCCTGCAGAAGCGGCACAAGGACTTCCTCGTAATCTTCGCCGGCCAAGACCGTCATTTCCGAAAAATTGCGGCTTCCCGGCATTTTGAGCAGAGATTGGAGGGCCGCAGCACGAACCTCCGGCGAAGAGTCCGAGAGTAGACCCAGCAACGGTTGGACATGATATTCTTTCGGATCGTTCCCCATTTCTTCGGCAATGATTCTTCGGATGTCGGTGTCCGCCTCTTTGAGCCCCGCGTAGCCGCGCGAACGACGGACGGGGTCCGATGAGCGCGTCATACTGGCGTAATCGTAAGCACGGGCGATATTCGAAAGGTCATTGATGCTGCCCCACTCCATGCGCCGGCCAACTGGGTCCACGTCGGGATTTGCGCCCCGCGCAACGGCGATTCGGACCATCGGGTCGACCTCCATAAGGAACATCATAAGAAGCTGTTGCGGAACATCTCCTGGCAGCATTCCCAGACCCAACGCTCCATCGCGCCGGGCGATCCAAGAATGAGCCGTCAACGCCACACTGATATCGTTCGCTAGCGACGGGTCCCCCTTTCGTCCCATGGCGAGGGCCGCTTCGCCAATCGCCATTTCCTCCGCCCGTCCTTGGCGAACGATGCCTTTCATCGCCGCCCACGATTCGGGGGCATCTTGGAAGGCGAGCGCGCGGACCATGAAGATGCCCGGATAAGATTGGCGTTCGAGCCGCGCTGCGGTCGCGAGCGGGGCGACCGAGGCTGGGTCCTTCACCTTACCGAAAGCCGCGGCGGCGTTCATGCGCACCGTGGGATGCGGATCGGAAATGAGCAGCACAATCGCGGCTATCTGCTCGGGCGATGAGCCATCGGAAATTGCCGCTGCTGCGCGGGCGCGGTCTTGATAGCGAGTGGAAGTTGGGTCCGCGCCTGCCGAAATCTCGGCATCGGGGTCTTCTTTAATCGTGTTATCGGCTTCGTTCGCCGCCCGCGTAATCCGGAATTGGTCGATGTAGTGCGCGTGGACGTCGCTATCGTAAAACTGGTTGCTGCTGAAGGTTCGCGAATCGCCGAAGCCGATATCGGTAACGAAATGCGGGCCGGTCCCGGCGACTTGGTCGAGCGCCGCGTCGAGGTTGTAAACGATTCTCTGCCACTCGCCGTTCGGGATGAACTTCGCCCGCGGGAGTTCTTTGCTTTCGCCCCATTGCTCCTGGTAGGGACCCGCAAGCATCACGATGTAGCGTTTACCGTCGCTCAGCGTTACCGATAGCGCGAGGTTGTCTTCGAAGGCGGATTTCAGGCTGAAGTCGAGGAACGGGTACGCGTCGGTCGAATAGCCGATGAATGCGGGGTCAGGTTTGCCGTCGGGGAGATACGCGCCGAATGCGTTCACGCGGCCCCAGCGCGCGCCGCCGCGGTCTTTGACGACGAGGCATGAGCCGGAGACTCCGCCGGGATCTTGACCGACGCTCCATCCGGACCGATCCGGCCGCTCGGCAGCCCAGCCGCCGGGAGCTTGGTCGAAAGTGTCGTCGACCAACGTGTCGCCGGTGAATTTTTCGAGCGGCAACCGGACCGTCTCGGTCGCATCGGTTGCACCTTCCATGGCGATCTCATAATGTCCATCCGGAGCGGAGTCGGGGACTGTCAGGGTGGCGTCGATCGTCTTTAGCCCGCCTGTGCCCAAATCCACAGAAGACGGGAGACCGGAAATGGTCCATCCGGAAGGCAAATGCGGGGTCAGCCTGATCGTTCCCGCCCCTGCAAGCATTAGCGAGATGCCGGCGGTCGTCGACGAAATGCGCCGCGATCCGACGGCCGACAACGTCATCTGGACGGGGAAGATTCGGCGAACGATGAACGGTCTCTCAACGCGCTCGCCGGATGGCATGGCAGCAACGACCTTGAGAATCTTGGCGCCCATTCCGGGCGGCAGATCGAGTGTTCCATTGTTGAGCGGGATGCCAACGCCGTTGGAATCCGTGACGCTAAAGCGGGCGTCCGGCGCTTCGGCGCTAAAAGCGACCTTCACCGGCTCCGTCGGCGCGTAGTTTGCAGGGCCGAGCACCGCGATTCCGGAAGTCTTGGAGCCAAGGTTTAAGATGTTGAGCTCAGAACGCGAATCGTTCGCCAATCTCGTGTCCAGCACGACCATGTGGCGCGAATCGATGTCGATATAGCCAAGCACATTGGCCGGCGGCGCCGTTCCCGCCGGATGATCGGCCAAGAGGTCGATAACCGCATCGGCGACGTCGAAGCGGACGAACAGAAGGTCGCGGTCGTTATAGCCGATTCGTGCCAACGCCTCCCGCGAGAAGTTGAGTTCGTTGTTGAGCGAAAAGTCGTCTGCCTGGATATCGCGCACGATTTGGGTTCGCGTGGTGAGGCCCGACGGGATGAAAAGCACCTGAGCGGCATTGGCCCGGACGTTCACCGAGGTCGCCCCCGTGCGCTTGGCAAGGTCCGCGGGTGTTAGGAAAGGAAGCTTTGCCCACGGATCGTTCCGGACGTCGGTCCAACGGTAGAGTTCGCCTGTGGAAGAATGTGTCTGCTTGCGGACTTCAGCGTAATCCGGCTCCTTGCGGTTGCTAAGCTTGGCCCACATTCCGTCGCGGACAGAGCAGCGCATGAGGTCCCGAAGCCAAGAGAACCAGCCGGTGTAGGCCGCCTGTTCCGTCGTATAGCCGTTTACTTCGGCCGAATGCAGCGCAGGCAGCCAGCTGTAATCCCAGCCGCCGTAGCCATATTTGCCATAGGTGTCTTCTATTTGGTGGTACCACTCATGCACCATTGCTTCGGTGTGCCCGATGCGCGTTCCCAGTTCGCGGCCGTTCGAAAGGATTACGTAGGACTGCGTGGCGTTGTTGGTCCTGCCGATGGTTCCGCCGAAGCTATAGGAGCGCGTCGTGGCGGGGTGATACATGTAAAGGATCGAATCGAAGTCGCCGCGATTGAAGCGACCTCGCAGGTAGTTTTCGCCGGCGTCGAAGGGGTGGAAGGACCAAACTTCATCTTTCGCATAGGAGCCAAGAACCGGCTCGTCCTCGACGCTCACCGTAAGCTGGATATCCACCGCTCCACCGGTGAAGGCCTCGACCGCAGCTTCGAAGCGCGCGAAGGTTTCGAGGCAGAACTGTACGTCGGTATCGGACATCTCGGCGTATTGTCTTTGAAGCACGGAATCCGCGCCCTGGTAGAGGACGTCGGTGCGCCGGAAGATTACGGCTTTGACCTTCCAAACGTTGGCTTTGCCTTCAGTTATCCGCTTCTCCGCGTCGGTGTAAAGCGTTTTGAATTCGTCCCAGCCGCCCTTGCCTTTGTAGAGGCGCCCCAGGTTGCCCCATTCGTTTAGCTCGATGGACCAGCCGTTCCAGTCGAT
>DASSBY010000061.1:0-6220 GCA_035698285.1 Fimbriimonadales bacterium
TCAAGCTCAATTTTCGGAGCTTTGGCACCAAACCTATGACGACCCAACGCAACACGGCTACGATGGCGCTTTTGCAGTGGCTGTCGACAAGCGGGGCAATACCTACATAACCGGGCGGACCCAAACGTCGGCGCACGCTACTGATTACATAACAATCAAATATTCTCCATCTGGGCAACAATTGTGGAAGCAGCCCTACGACGGCGGGAACTCCGACGGCGTGGACATCGCCCATGCAATCGCTGTCGACAACGACGGCAACGTCTATGTCACCGGCGAATCGCAAATCGGCCCGAGCAACCCGTACAGCTATTACGGATTCGCCACCATCAAATACGACACAAACGGCGTGCAGAAATGGGTCGCGCGCGTCGATTACGCCGCTACCGACTGCAAGGCAGTCGACCTCGCGATCAACGCAAACAGCGACGTGTTTGTCACGGGAACGAAAACGCCCCTGTCCGGCACTTCGGACTATCTCACCGTCCGCTATGACACCAACGGCAACCAGCAGCTTGGCTGGCCGGTCGCCTACGATAGCGGCGGCGGAGACGACGCCGTCGCCATCGCCGTGGGCCCGGGCGACGACGTTTATGTCACAGGCCAGTCTTACAACCCGCCAAACGGTTCCGATTGGCGCACGAATAAGTACACCGGCGCAGGAGCGTTTCTTTGGACCGAGACCGAGACCGGAGCCGGCGGATACCCTTTCAAGGACGATCTTCCAACCGACATCGCCGTCGATACGCAGTCGCACGTGTATGTTTGCGGAGTGTTTTATGATGGCGCAACTGATGCAAACGCAGGCACGGTTTGCTACAACGGAGACGGGAGCCACCATTGGGGCCCGATCCACTATAGCTATCTACAAGGGGACGGCTATGACTACGCAAGCGCTCTTGCTATCGAACCCGACAATATAGGCAAAGCCGTCCACGTATTTGTAACCGGATTCGCTGACCGCGGCGCAATAACCGGGCACGATTATCTGACCCTTCGATACCCCGGCGTCAATGCGCTCACGCACGATTACGTCAATTTCTACAACACGTCCGGATCCGTTGTTGACTGGAGCCATGACGTCTCCGTCACAGGCAATGGAAGTGTGTACGTAACCGGCCAAAGCGGCGACGACATCGCCACACTTCGCTATGACAAGCAACTGGTGCAGCAAGCGGTAATCCGGTACACCCCGGGCTCCACAGCCGAAGGGCGAGGAATCGCAAACACCTGCGCGGGCAAGGCGCATGTAGCCGGCCTTGCCAACAACTCTGGCCACTACTTCGACTGTGAGACGATGATCGACCAACTGTCAACTTCTAACTTCGTCCCGAACTCGCTAACCATTGAGGCGGGACAAAACGTTGTCGGGAATCTAAGCTCGGTGCAGGCTTCAGACGACAATAGGCTAACGGTTGAGCCGGGCGCTGTATTCTTCGGATATCCCGTTCGGGTTATCGTCGAAGGACACTCGCCCTTAAGCTCGCCGAACGAGCTTTGCTTCGAGCTCGAGGCGAGCGGCAGCGATCTGCACCTAGAGCAAAGAGTCGAGCTCTACGATTGGGTCTCCGGCTCTTGGGCCCAGATGGACTTGCGCGGCGTCACGACTGCGGATTCCGTAGTCTACTGCGCCGTTCCCTACGACTCGACGCGCTTTGTCCAAGCTGGCACGGGCACGGTCAAAGCGCGGATATCCTTCCAACAGACCGGCGCCGTTTTTACGTACCCCTGGACAGGAAAGATCGATTACTGCGCTTAGCACGTTCTTAACTAGGCAAGACTGGGGGGCGGCCGTGCCGCCCCCAGAAAAGCGCAGAGCATGCGGGCGCTTGACAAGTCGGGTCGCGCTCTGTCACAATATCCCGCTGGCAGGGGTTTATCCTCTTGCCAACCAAAATTTGACGACGTCGGAGGGAGGCTCCTTGAACTAACAGGAACCTGCGGATTCTAAGCTGAGAGCGTCGAGCTTGCTCGATGCGGCCTATGAGGACCCTGCGGCGTGCGTCGGAAAGGGTCTTTGTGATTTAAAGATTCAGCGGCTGCCCGTCCTCTTGGGCGTGCAGCCGCAACGCGCCTCGAAAAGCGCGCGGCCAGGCGACCCCAGGTCAGGGGCAACCCGATGGTGGCTGCAGCGCGAGAGGCAAGGAGATATGGACCGAATGCTGCCAGGAATACTGGGAAAAAAAGTTGGAATGACGCACCTGTTCGATGAGCAGGGCAGGATGGTGCCGGTAACGGTCATCGAAGCGGGCCCCGTCGTCGTCACGCAGATGAAAACCGAGGAAAGGGACGGCTACAGCGCCGTTCAGGTTGGCTTCGACGAAGCGAAAGCTAGCAAGGTCACGTTTCCTATGGCCGGCCATCTTAAGAAGGCTGGAGCCGGGCCGCTGAAGGTTTTGCGCGAGTTTCGCGGAGACAGCAGCGTCGAACCGGGCCAACGTATCGGCGTCGACATTTTCGAACCGGGTGAATGGATCCGCGTCGAAGGAATTTCCAAAGGCAAGGGCTTCGCCGGTGTCGTCAAGCGATACCACTTCCGTGGGCAGCATATGACGCATGGATATATGACCCACCGCCGGCCGCTTTCAAACGGCGCGACGGGTCCGGCCAGGGTTTTCAAAGGAAAGCGCGGGCCGGGGCATATGGGCAATGCGCAGGTGACGCAGTCTGGCCTGAAAGTGGTGCAGGTTGATTCCGAGCGGAATCTTCTACTGGTTAGCGGAAGCGTTCCTGGTCCGAATGGTGGATTGGTCAAGGTCCTGAAGGGCAAGAATTAATGGCAAAGAGCACAGAAGTCAACGCGCTTATAGAGAAGCTAAAAGTCGACGAAGTCAAGCCGTCGACGGTGCATCGCGTCGTCATTGCCGAGCAGGCGAACAAGCGCCAGGGTACGCAAAGCGTTCGAACTCGCGGCGAGGCAAGCGGCGGCGGACGCAAGCCCTATCGCCAGAAGAAGACCGGGCGGGCGCGTCAAGGTTCCACCCGGTCTCCGCACTATGTACACGGGGGGATGGCGCTCGCCGTAAAGCCGCGAAGCTACGAACAGAAAGTGAACAAGAAGGAGCGACGGCTTGCCACGAAGGCAGCTTTCGCCGCTCGCGTAAAGGACGGCGACGTCATCGTCGTGGATAACATTTCGATCGCCGCGCCAAAGACGAAAGATGCAACGGCCTTACTTGCCAAGGCTGGCGCAGCCGCAAAGCGGGTTCTTGTGATTTTGCCTATGTACGACGAAGCCACGTACAAGAGCTTCAGAAATCTCCGCAACGGCAGCGAAATGAAAGTGGAAATTAGAACGGCGCCGGTTTCAGTGAAACCCGGCGCTGAGCGCATTAAGAGCCAGGCGTTTAGCACACGCGACCTTTTGATCGCCCACAAGATTGTGGTCTCCAAGGACGCCCTCAAGGCCATCGAGGAGGTTTGGGCATGAGACTCGCACCCGAGCAAATTATTCTGAAACCCGCCCTCACCGAAAAGAGCGAGCTTCTCAAGCAGGAAGGAAAGTACGTCTTTTTCGTTTCGCCGCAAGCCAACCGCATCGAAGTGGCGGAGGCGATCGAGGAGATTTATAACCGCAGCAAGCGCAAAAATGCGAAAGACCGAATAACCGTGGCGAAAGTGAACATGATTACGATGCACGGCAAGGCCGCGCGGTCAGGATTTAGGACGCGTGGAAGGCGGCCGGATCGGAAGAAGGCGGTCGTGACGCTTCTGCCTGGCCAAATCCTCGAGGACATCGGAGCGTAATATGCCAGTTAAGAAGCACAAACCAACATCGCCTGGACGCCGTTTTTCGGCGACCTCCGATTATTCGGAAGTCACAAGGAAGAAGCCTGAAAAATCACTCGTTCGCAAGCTCAGTTCTTCGGGCGGGCGCAACAACACCGGGCGGACGACGTCTTTCTGGCGCGGCGGCGGAAATAAGCGGCGATATAGGGAGATCGACTTCAAGCGGACGAAAGACGGAATTCCGGCAAAAGTCGCGCACATCGAATACGATCCGAACCGAACGTGCCGCATCGCGCTTTTGCATTACCAAGACGGCGAAAAGCGCTACATCTTGGCGCCGAACGACTTGAATGTCGGCGACACGGTTATGAACGGCCCCGAGGCAGATATTCGGCCAGGCAACACGCTGCCGCTGATGAACGTTCCGCTGGGAACGAGAATTCACAATTTGGAAATGCAGCCGAGCCGAGGCGGGCAGCTTGTTCGGTCCGCGGGGATGTTTGCGCAGCTCATGGCGAAAGAAGGCGATTACGTTACGGTGCGCCTCCCAAGCGGTGAGATGAGAAGGCTTTATGGAACGTGCCGCGCGACCATCGGCGAAGTCGGCAATTCTGAGCATGAAAACGAATCGATCGGCAAGGCCGGCAAGAATCGCGGATTTGGGCGCAGGCCGCATGTGCGCGGCGTCGCAATGACCCCGCGCGACCATCCCCATGGCGGAGGAGAGGCAAAGTCCCCGGTAGGACGCAAGAAAGGCCCGGTCGATCGCTGGGGCAACAAGGCGCTCGGAACCAAGACGCGGCGCAATAAGAAGTCAGATAAATTTATCGTTCGCAGACGAGGTAGCAAATAATGGCGCGCAGCATTAAGAAAGGCCCTTTTATCGACGATCATCTTGCAAAGAAGGTGGACGCGATGAACGCATCGGGCCAAAAGAATATCGTCAAGACTTGGTCGCGCCGGAGCACGATCATTCCTGAAATGATTGGGCACACCTTCGGCGTTCACGACGGCCGCAAGCATATTCCCGTTTACGTCACCGAAAATATGGTGGGGCACAAGCTGGGCGAGTTTGCGCCGACGCGAACTTTCCGTGGCCACGCAGGCGGCCAGGTCGATAGGAGTTCTAGGGTCAAATAATGACGTTTCTCGTCGCCGCTTTAGCGATATTCGCACTGCAGGGCCAGCCGGATGCCTCCGTCAAGGTTAAGCTTGCGCGTGTCTACAAGGCCGACGAATCGCAGGCGTATACGGGCTGGGCTACGACGACGGCCGGAGACGCAGACATGAAAATCGAAGCTTCGTTCACGCGCACGACCAAGGAAGCGACAGCAGATGGAGCGAAGGTCGAAACCAAATACTCTTCGGCAAAGATGACGTTTGCGGGCGACTCGATGGATGTCGACGAACTGCCGGATCCGAAAACGGAAGATTTCACCGCCGTGGGCTTGCAAAAGAAGATCGACCTCACGGGCGAGGGACCCTTGGACTTTCTTTCGCCCCTATTTTTCGTTCCGAATTCAGAAGTGACGCTCGGGGCGACATTCCCGGTGAAGTGGAAATCTGAAGAAGGCACTTTGAGTTTGGAGGGTGAGGGGAGACTCTTGGCGACCGGAATGCTTTATGAAGAGCACGTCGCCAAAATCGAAATGAATTTTCAATTGACGCCGAAGGATGGATCGGCAGCGACCTATAAATACACGTCTTATTTGAACGTCGAAAGCGGCAAGCTGGTGAAAGCCGAGGGATCGTTTAGCGCCGACGACGAAGACAGCGGCAAAGTCGAAATGAAATTCGACCTATCCAAGGTGAGGAGCAAGTAGCAGGAAATTCCCATGGAAGTTAGAGCAAGAGCCAGTAGACTGAGAGTTCCGCCGAGAAAGGCGCGTCTCGTGGCCAAAGAAGTGAAGGGCAAGCACGCCTCGCTCGCTGTGGCGCAGCTGCACTACCACCCGAGCAAAGCCGCGCTGCATCTTCGCAAAGTGCTTCTCAGCGCGATCGCGAATGCGGTTGAGAATGAGAAGCGAGACGCCGATTCCCTAGTAATTGCCCGCATCGACGTGGACGAAGGGTTGCGGATGAAAAGGATCAAGACGCGCGCTCAGGGCCGCGCAAACCGAATTCATAAGCGCACGAGCCATATCACCGTCTATCTGGACGATGCCGCTCCCTTCGAAATAAGAAAGAGCGGAGCGAAGCCGAAGCCACGGCCGAAATTCGATGCGCCGAAGAAATCGAAAAAGAAAGAGGAAGCGGCAGCTCCTGTAGAGGAAGCGCAAGCAGTTGTGGAGACCCCGGCCGAAGAGGTCGCAGCGGAAGCGCCGGCTACGGAAGAGGTCGCCGCGCCGGAAGAAGAAAAGAAGGATCAGGAGTAAGTATTTGGGTCAAAAAGTTCACCCCGTAGGATTTAGACTTGGCGTTATTCGCGATGCGGATAGCCACTGGTTTGCCGACAAGAGGGCCTACAAGCACCTTTTGCTTGGCGATTTTC
>DASSBY010000062.1:0-14278 GCA_035698285.1 Fimbriimonadales bacterium
GAGGAGCGGCTCGTATCGCTGGCGAATAGCCACCCAGTCGCGTCTGTGGAAATTCGGATCGTAAAACCCGCGATTGTACATGCGCCAAAATTCGGTAAAGGCAGCCTTTCTAACGAGGTTTGCGTCCTGCACTAATTCCGCTCGAAAAGCGATGTCCGAAATTCCAACGTTGCCTTCGAGGCGGACCGTGGCCGGTACACCGTCGTGCAAAGCGTAGGCAGTTTTGCCGTCGTCGCTCAACGTAAACGAAGAGATTCCGCCGACGAGTTGCCGAACGCTCTTTCCATCATAGCTCGCGACAAATAGCCCTCCGCTTGCGAGGAAATAAATCTCGCCCGAGGTTTTGTCGGTAACGACATTCCCGGATACGCCCTGCCCGAACAGCTTTCTGATCCGATCGTCGATGTCGTTGAAGTCGATTTGCACCTTGACCGGATCCTTCGGTTTTTCATACTTAAATTCAGCCTCTTGTGGGTCTTCGGATTCAGGCATTAGCGGAACGATGAAATAGCCTCCGCCGTCCGCATCGCTTCCGAAATAAAGATATTTTCCGTCAGGGGACCATGCCAACCGGCCGTGGTCTACGTTTCGCCGCGTTATATTGACGGGCGTCCCGCTGCCATCCGACGGCGTGATCCACACGTTAACCGTGCCGTTTTGACGCCTCGTCAGAGCGATCCAAGCTCCGTCAGGCGACCATGAAAATTCGCCGGAGCCGGTTCCAAATAGCTGAGAACCGGGGTGTTCAAAAACGCGCTTGGCCGGACCGCCGGATGTCGGCCAAACGTAAAGACCACCGGTATCTCCCGCGACCCAAAAGGCGAGGCGCGTGCCGTCGGGCGACAGTATCGGCGACATAGCGTCGTCGTTTCCTGCCCAAATGGGCGTCACCTTTTTCGTTTCTACATCGAGCGAATAAAGGCGGCGGTACTCGTCGCGGTCGCTGATAAAATAAATTGCCTTGCCGTCTTTCGACCAAGCGATGTCTTCGTCGACGCCGGGATAATCGGTGAGCCGCGTTGCGTCGTCCTTGTTCCGACCCTTGCCTTTTTCGAGCGGCGCCGTCCAGATTTCCGATCCGACGACGAGCGCGAAGGTTTTCTTGTCGGGAGAAACCACGGCTTCCGACGCGCCGTTTGTGAACACGTTGCGTTCGATCGCGTTCACTTTGGAATCGACGTGCGCGATCACTTTTACCTCGCGCTCTTCGTTATTCTTGAAAATATAGAGCCTTCCGCCTCGTTCGTAGGCGATCGTTCCGTTCTGTGCGATCGACGGAAAGCGAACTTGCTCTCCGACAAAATTTGTGACGCGTTGGCCTTTCCCGTTTAATTCGAATTTCCAAATATTGGGCGTTCGCGAGGCGCTGTCGACAAATTTGCCTGGATGCTCGTCAATGTTCGAAGAGCTCGGCGTTATGTCGCCGTAGGTAACGGCGTAAATCGCCTTACCCGACGGGCTATACATCGGCCAAAGGTGCTGGCGCTGGTTGCTGACGAGCGTGGATTCGCGGCCCGTGTCTGCGGAAATAGTGACGAGCTGCGCGGCTGCGCTGCCGTAATAGCGCGGCCGGGTCCACGGAAATCCCGAGCGCAGCGCCACGACAGTTTTGCCGTCAGGCGAAAAATGCGGATCTCTCAATCCCATGTAGTCGATCGCCAATCGCTTGAATCTGAGATCGCGCACGTCCACGGCGTAAATCCCCGGCCATGGCGTTTCCAAGGTTCCTGCATAAAGAATCCAATTGCCGTCTGGTGACCAGTCCGTGGCCACCTCGTTGGCGGGGCTGTATGTTATGTGCCGGGTTTCTCCACCAGCAACCGGAGCGGCGTAAATGTCGTAGTTTCCCTCCCGGTCGCTGCTGAAGGCGATCCACTTCCCGTCGGGGCTCCAAATCGGCTCCTGATCGAACTCGACGTGGTCGGTGATTCGTGTTGCCACGCCGCCGTCGGAGGATGCAAACCAGATGTCTCCACGGTAGCGAAACGCAATCTTCGAGCCGTCCGGGCTAATCGCTGGCTGCATCGCGCCGCGAATAGGCTCGGCGGAAGAATCGTCGATTTGAGCGAAAGACGCGGCGGCGAGCGCCGACAATAGAACCGAAGTGAGGCCCCTCATTTTGCGAACTTTACCGGAAAAACGCCAGCCTAAACGTGGCCCGCCGGCGCCGCGAACGCGAGGAGAGCCAAACCGGTCACGTAAACGAAAAGTCCAAGTGTGAATTCGCGGACGTGCGCCTCGATGTGGACTTCCTTGAAGAGGAGGACGCCCCATCCGACCGCCACGAGCGTGCCGAGGTTAGAGATTGGCCAACTGATCGACATGGGAATGTAGAACATGGCAACCGCGCCGAGGACTTGGCCGGAAGTCCATATCGCTCCGGCGCTTTGGGCGAGGAGGAATTCGCGTGAGCCGGGAAATTTAGGCGCAACCCGATGCTCGCGAAAGATGAGAATGACCAGCGTGGTGATCAAGACACCCGCCCCAAGCCATGCGCATGCAGAATATGCCGAGACGTTATGTTTGAACAGGAATTTCAGCGGCAAGGAATAAGCGCCGTAGAAAAACGCCGCGCTGAGCGAGAACAAAATGCCCCGACGAAAGCTCGAGGAGCGCTCGCCTTCGCTGCGGGCACGATTAAACGCCAGCGCCTTCTCATGCTCGGGAGCGCCGGCGCCGCCGATCCAGTACGCCGCAATAGCCATGCAGGCAACCCCTCCCAAAGCCGTCGCGAGCGACGCCGGGTTATTTAATGTATATTCGTGGAATATTAGGATCCCGTAAATAGCCGCAAAGACCGGCGCCATGTTTTTTATCGGCGTGCTCCGAGTTACGCCGATGTTATCTACGGCAGCGCTGTAGCTAAGGGATCCAAACGTCCATAAAACCCCGCATAAAACCGCAAGGCCGAGCATTGGCGGCGACAGGGAGATGCCTGCGCCTGCGAGTACGGCGGCGATTGCGCACAGTGGGAAAATAACCAGCGAAAGCCAAAATTGGTATTCGAGAACCGAAAGCCGGCTGAGTTTGCGCGGAAGGATGTAGGCTCCGAAAGAGACTGATCCCAAAATGGAAATGAGAAATCCTAGCGCGGTTTTGCTCAAGCTGCGTCCCAATTGCCGATGTAGAGGACCTCTTCTTCGAGGGTCACACCGAACTTGTCCTGGACGACTTTCTTTACCCGCTCGGCCAACCGTCGAATTTGGCTTGCCGTCGCCCCGCCCAAATTGCAGATGAAGTTTCCATGTTTGCCGGAAATTGTCGCGCGGCCTTCCGCTTCGCCTTTTAGTCCGCAGGCTTCGATCAGATATCCCGCAGGAACGACGCCGGCCGCTCGCATGCCCTCCGTCAGGTTTGGAATTCGCTCGGCGACGTGATGGTCGACGACGTTCTTGAAAAAAGATCCGGCGCTTGGATGCGGAGGTTGCTTGCCGATCCGCTGTCTCTGGTATTCCTTCGCCCTGTTGTAAATCTGCGCTGGGTCTCCGGGCTCCAAGCATAGTTTGACTGCCAAAAGCGTGATGCTCGGAGGATCGGGCCGGCGGAGGATTGAATCTCGGTAACTAAACTCCATCTGTTCCTTCGGCACCCATTTTCTAACGCCTTCGCGAACGATCTCGACCTCGGTGAGAAAATCGGCGATATTCGCTCGATATGCGCCGGCATTGCTCACCAGCGCTCCACCGAGCGTGCCGGGGACGCCAACTGCAAATTCGAGCCCTGCAAGCCCTTGCTGTGCTGCTTGCAAAAAAACATCCTGGAACCAGCTGCCGCATTCCACATACTGCGTTTTACCGAAATAATATTTGCGGCAGCGGTCTATGAAAACCAAGTGGGGCACCCCCTTATCCGAGGGCAAGATGTTGCTGCCGGAGCCAAGGGTCGAGTAAGGCAGCTGCAGTTTTTGGGCTTCAGCAGCCGCCTCTGCGAGAGCGTCCACATCGTCGAACTCAGCGAGCCATTTTGCCGGCCCGCCCGCCATGAGTGTTGTGTATCCGGAAAGGGCAACGTTTGACTGCAAATCCAGCTTCGGCATTCTTAACCGAAATTGCGCCATTTTGTCCAAGCTCTCGATCAAATATCGCCTCCGGAAAAGGGCGTCTTCGGGAGGCTTATGCTAGGTTCCAGGACGTACTGCGGAACGAGCTCGGCCGGCGAGAGCGCGTGCAACGATGCGAACGCCGCGTGCTCGGCGAGCGGAAGCGTTTCCTGCGCAAAAGCGGCTCCATAGCCTAGCGCGTGCGCCAACCGCTCGTCGTCCAACCGGAGTTCCACGGGCTCGCCGGCGGACTCCCTAAGGAGATACCAGCCCCGTCTCGACGGAACTGCTGCGGCTCCGCCTCGCGCTATCAGGTCGAAGGCCGAGAAGCCGGCAACGCGCCTGTCCAGAGCGAAAGCCATGGATTTCGCGAGCGTCACCGCAACTTTGACTCCCGTGAAGGAGCCAGGCCCGATATCGGCGCCGAATACCTCGATCTCGCCGAGGCGCTTTCCTGTCTCCGACAAGAGGCTTTGGAGCAGTTTTAGAATCGCTTCGCTCGCCCGCATCGGGGCTTCTTCGCAGGCGGACGCCAACAGCTTGTCGTCCTCGAAAAGCGCCACGGTCGCAAAAGGCGAACTGGAGCCAACGCAAACCCAGGTCATGGAGCTTGCTCCATCTCGATTCGCCTCTTCTCGCCGTCGATGTAGAAGTGCAGTGTCGTGGAGCTCTCGGCGAAGAGCCCGCCGGCCCTTTCGGCCCATTCGATCAGGAGAACGTGCGTTTCGACGTAGTCTCCAAGCCCCAAATGCGCAACGTCCTTTGGCGAATCGAGCCGGTATAGGTCGACGTGGCACACAGGCGGAGCGGTGTCGTAAACGTGAACCAAATTAAAGGTGGGCGAGCGAACCTCGCCTTCATACCCCAGGGCGTGGATGAAGCCTCGCGCAAAGGTGGTTTTGCCGGCTCCCAATTCGCCGATAAGCCGGAAAACGTCTCCTGGCCCGGCCCCGCGCGCAAAGTCCGATCCAACTTGCATCATTTCGAGTTCGGAGCCAACGAGCACGGGTTCATTCTATTCTAACGAAGGGACGGCCGAATCGGATAAAATGCAGTCTCCCCGAGTTCTTATTCTTTATGCCGAACATAGCATTCCTCCCTTTTAACGTCGGAGAGCCCATACGTCCCGCCCTCGGAAGGCAGCTCAGCCAGTTCCTTTCCGAAGCTTACAAAGTTCAGCCGGAGGTCGCAACCAACTTCGTGAATTATTTGGTGCAGGTCGGAACGCAGGAAGCTCCCGAAGCCGCGCTCGTGAATTTCGGCAGCGAACTGAACGGGGCCGATTTCATTAACCAGGTTTTCGAGCAGAGCAACGCCGATTTTGTCGTGGACGGTGTGCTCAAGCCGCAGGGAGACGAGTTCGCCCTCACGTTTCGACTATCCAGCAAGAAGACAGTTGGCCAAGTGGTTGCCGACAGGCAGTTTGCCATTCCTCAAATTTTTGCCACTCTCCGCTGGATGGTAAGCGAGGTGGCCAAGGGCTCTGAAATCGTGCTGCTGCCCGAATTCGCCGAGAAGATGGAGTTCGGTACGGAAGACGCGCAGGCGTTCTACGAATTCATGCTCGGCTTCGATGCGATCTCATATATCGGCCAAGCCGGCGCCCAAGTGGCGAAATCTTTCGATCTGGGAACGGCGTTTGACGACCTGCTATCGGCGATCGAGCGCGACAAGGATTTTCTGGGGCCCTACGAGGCTGCGCTCCAACTATCTCAACTCGCGGCGCAGTTCGGCGTCGGAACCGCGGAAGTCGTCGAGGCGAAGCTCAAGAAGCTCAATGAGTTGGTGCCCGACGATTGGCGAGGCTACTACGGGTTAGCCGGCATTTATGCGGGGACAGGAAACTTAAACGAAGCGGCCAACTTGTATGAAAAGGCCATTCGCGTGCTTCAGGCCGAAGTTGCGGCTAAAGAGCAGCGAAAAGCCGGTGGTGAGGACGTGGAAGTGCCGGACGTGGAGCCTGCTCTTTACACGCGACTGGGCATCGTTCAGCAGCAACTCGGCATGGTTGCCAACGCCGAACGCTCCTACAAGAAGGCGCTCGATCTGGAGGGGCCCGACAAACCGACAATGGATTTCCTCGCCGCCTTGATGAACGGCACCGGCCGTGGCCATGAAGTTCCGACAATGTGGAAAGCCGTGGTCGACCAAAACCAGAAATCCGGCGCCGCGTGGGCGAAGTACGCGATCTCGCTTCTCAACGCCGGCCGGGAAAACGACGGGCGAAAGGCTTTCGAAGACGGCCTCGCGGCGTCGGATGGAGACGCTATTGTAAAGCGATTTTTCGCCCCATACCTCGCTGGCAAGGAAGAATATGATCGGGCAATGGACTACTACGAGGACTGCATCGACGAGCAGCCCGAAGACATTCCGCTCCTGTTCGAATACGCCCAAACACTCGCCAAGGCGGGACGCCAGCACGAAGTTGCCGACGTCCTGAAAAAGATACTCGAAGCGAACCCCGATCTCAACATGCGGGCGAACGCCCAAGCCTGGCTGTACGAGATCGAACAGCCCAAGCGTATCGACGTCATGCAGCGAGCTCAGGAGCATATGGAGAAGGAGGAGTTCAAGCTCGCGATCGATGACCTGGAGCCGATGAAGGAGTGGATGCAGGACTATTGGAAGCTCTGGGCCATGCTCAGCACGCTATACAACCGTACGCAGCGTTTCGAAGATGCCGAGGCCGCCGCGCGCAAAGTCATCGAGCTTTTCCCCGCCTGTGAGCCCGCGTATGGAGAATTAACTTCGGCGCTCGTTGGCCAGGGCCGGGCGGAAGAGGCGTATTCCATGCTTTCCACGGTGCTTCGCGCGATGCCCTCGTCTTTCCCGATTGCCATCAACTTGGCGATGGCCGCCAAGCAAACTGGGCGGCGTGACGAAGCTACGCGGCTCGCAAAGCAGCTTCGCGAAGCAGCCGGCGCGGGGAATGTCGAACTAGAGCGCGTCCTTGCGGAAATCGAGTCCGCATGACACGGCAAGGGTTGCGAACCTGTCTGTATCTTCGATGCTTCTCCCGCAGGCGCTAGCGCTAGCGCTCCTCACACCTGCCCCTCTGCAGGGTCCGGCGCGCGATCTGACGCGTCTCTTTCCCGTTTACCGCGCCTCTGCGGCAGAAATTCCCGCGAAGGGCGAGCAGATGCGCCTGGGCAGTTTTATGCCTTCCGCAAACGAAATACCGCGGCTCTCTTCAATCGGTGTGAATCTCTTCATGTCGGAGACCGACAAGCTCACTGCGCCAAGCGAGGGTGACGGAGTTTATAGCGTTGCGAACCTTTCCGCTCAACACGCGGCTGCCTTGGCTGCCGGCGCGATTTGGGCGATCGGGATTTATACGACCTTCCCAACGCCAGACAAGGCGCTCGCGGTGGGCGAGGGTACCGTAGACGCATTAAGCGGCGCGCGCGTTGCAGCATGGTCGCCCTGGAATCCGGAGCGAATCCGCTGGAGCGCTAACCGCCTCGGCGAGATCAACCGCAAATTTCCGAATACGGGCGTGGTCGACCTCGGCGTCTTTGGAGAATACGGCGATGCTTCCTTTTTCACAGGCCTTGGCGCAATATCGCCCGCCTACGCGAAAAGGTGGCAGGAATTGGTGAAAACGGATTTGCCAACGCTTGGCTTCTGGAGCGGGGACGAGTTTGCTAAGCAAAGCTGGCAAAAGTTCGTCGTAACCAAGCACGGCTCCATCGCGTCGGCCCTCGCGGACTGGGGGATGTCCGGCGATCCGTTAAAGCTGCCCATACCTATTGGACCGGCGTTTCCGAGCCGCGCCAGAGCCGAGTATCAGGACTGGTATCGGGCTGCCATTCCATCGCTGGTTCACAGCCTTGGCGACATAGGCAAGAACATCTTTAAGGAGTCGTCGATAATGATCCCTATCGGCCCGGCGTCTGACAGTCCGGAGTTGGGGCTCGACATCTTCTCGACAGTGCAAACGGTCGGCGAATGGGCGGATGCGATCAACGTTACGAACATCGGCTACTACGATTTTGCCGGCAATTGGGCAATGTCGCTGGCAAGAATTCGCGGCGCCGCGTTCGGCGTTCCGATTATTACAGAAGCTTCGACGGGGCGCCCTAACGATTTCGCCGAGCACCTCTTCGAATCAATTTCTTTGGGAGCGCGGGCACATATCGGCTGGCCGGAGGCGTTCGAAGCCGCAGAACGAGAGCTTTCGGGGTTCTCTCAGGACCTCTTGGTAAGCAATCCCAAGGTCGACGTTGCGGTTCTTCACCCCACGACGTCGCATCTGCTCCAAGCGACTGAGCCCGCTCCGCCGCTGACTTACCGCGGCTCCGTCGAGCTGCGCGACTACGCCGATTTCGACGAACTGGAGGAATCAGCAGTGGATGCCGGCGCGCTCGATCGATACCGGGTTGCGGTCGTATTCGAAGGATCGGTTTGGCGAGCGGAAACCCTGCAGGCGGTTAGCGACTGGGTGGATCGTGGTGGCGTTCTCGTTGCCTATGACTTCGGAAAGATGGAGGACTTAACCGGAAACACGGGCATTTACCAAAGGCTTTTCGGGTTTGCCTCGGGCCTGAAGCCGGCAACGGAAACCACGCGCTGGGTTGGCGAACTTCCCGGCGCCTATACCATCGATATCGGCAATCGCTACGACGGGGACTATCTCCTGGGCGGATGGGGACCGGTGGTCGGCGGGTGCCGAGCGGCTTCTTCGGGCGCCTCGCTTCGCTTTCCTGTCGCTCCAGCTCAAGATTCGCTTATTACGATCAAATTCGGCAAATTTCCGCCCGAGGGCAAGACTCTCGAAATTTGGTCCAAAGACAAAATGCTCGCGAGCATCAGCGCTGACGGGGGATTGCAGGAGTTCGGCTTCGCCCTTCGGCGCGACCTTTTCCCGTCCGGCATCGGCCGGCTCGAATTCCGTTCGTCTCCCGGAGGATTCGCCCCGCCCGTCGATTCGGTCGAGGTCGCGACCTCAGGTGGCGAGCCCATGCCGCTTAAGGGACGCTTTGAAGCGCCCGTGGACATAGCCGATGTTAAATCGTGGGCTCACAAGCAAGGAAAGGGTCTGGTGATTTTCCAGCCCGCCAAACGCGATAGCTGGAAACAGTTTTTATCGGTTGTGCGACTCGCCATCTACGGCCTGTCCCAGATAGATCCCGGTCGGGCGGACGCACCGATTTTCGACGACAAGAAGGACGCTGTTTACATGACCGATCTGGGAGATTCGATTGCCGTTTTCAATTCGGGCTCCGCGGATGTACAACGCACGGTATTCGGGAAATCCATATCGATACCTGCCGGTTCATTGCGGTTCGCGGCGGCTGGAGATGCGCCGCTAACGGACGTTTATCAAGCGGAGGCCACACCCGGCCTCGCCCTGCCCGCGGTGAGCGCACCCGAAGCAAGTCCGGGAAAGGGAGCGACCGCCGTTCGAGTTTCGCCGGGCCAAACGCTCAATATTCCTATCGCCGTCGCCAAACCGGGGCGGTACAAGCTTTTCGCTAGAACCCTGCGAAATGGGGCGCTCTCCGAAGTTGGGTTCAAGGTCGGCGATGTCGAAGCTTCCCCGACGGTTACGTCGAGCGCTCATGCCACATATTTCGTCGGCGAATTTGATCTGCCTGCCGGTAAGACGAACGTTTCGCTAAGCTCCGATGAGCCGTTTCTCGCGGACCTCATCGTCATCTCGAACAGCCCCAGGATCGCTGGATTTCAATTTCCCGTGTTAGCCGCGCCGAACGGTTAAGCCGTTTCGCACCGTCCTTACTGCGGCTTCCTAGCGTGGGTACAATGGGCTCATCGGGGAGATCTCTTTCCGTTTCAAATAACCACCCGGAGGGTACATGCTATATGGGAACTCGGAGCACATCCGTTAAACGCCTGCTAGCGACGGCGGGAGCAACTTTGCTCGCGGCCGCAGCATTCAGTTTCGTCTTGGTCGACGCCAAGCTCAAGATTGTCAGAGTCGAGAATTCGCCTTCGCTCGCCATCCAATACTCGGGGGCGAAAGCGGCCCGCGCCGAGATCAGGGTCAACGGAGTTAGCTCCGGAATTCGCGATATCAAGGGCGCAAAGACGAGCGGCATGGTCGCTTTCAAGATCGATCTCGGCCTCCTCAATAAGGGCGATAACCTGATCGAAGCGTTCATCTATGACGCAAACGGCAAGGTGCTCGGCTCGGAGAGAACGACGATTGTCGCCACCTCCGGCGGAGACGCCGCAGTCAAGGTTCAACTCCCGAAGAACGGCCAGACGGTTCAGGGAACAGTGCAGATTCAAGTCGGGCTCGGCGTCGAAATGAAGGAAGCGTATGTTTCGTTCTTCGTCGACAAGCAGTTCCGCTCTCTCAAGAATTTCCCTCCGTTCACGTACTATTGGGACACAACGCAGGAAACCAACGGTTGGCACGAGGTCGAGGCTTGGACTTTCGACCAGAGTCAGGCTACACGCAAGTCCGCTCCGGTCAAAGTTCTGATCAACAACCCCGGCGGGCGCACCGAGCGGCAGAATCCGCAGGAGCCGGCACCCAAGCCTGCTCCGAAACCCCAGCCGAAGCCGGCGGTTCAGCCCGCTCCGAAGCCTGTGCTCAAGCCAGCTCCCCAGCCGGTGGTCCAGCCGGCGCCGAAGCCTGTGGTCAAGCCTGTTGTGCAGCCCGCTCCCAAACCTGTCGCTAAGCCCGCTCCGAAGCCAGTTGTCAAACCCGTCGCGAAGCCGGTGCACAAACCCATCCTTCCTGCGGTGACGCCGAAGCCTTCGAACCTGAATGCGGTAGTCGTTCCCGCTCCGAAACCGCAGCCGAAGCCGACGCCGGCCCCTGCGAAGCCAGCGCTGATGAAGATCGCTCCCGGCACGCGCGTCCCGACGAACGGCGCAATCTCGATCAGCATGGACGGCAAGGAGATTCCCTTCGACGTGACGCCGCGCGTTTCCGGCGGCGTTCCACTCAGCCCCTTCCGACACCTCTTCGAGAGCGCGGGCGGCGAGGTCGATTGGAAGAAGTTTGAGAAGATTTGCACCGCTAAGGGTCTGGGCAAAGAGGTCTGGATCAAGATCGGCGACATGTACGCCAAGGTCGACGGAAAAGCCTATAAGCTCGAAGTCGTTCCCTTCATCGAGCAGGGCCGAACGATCGTTCCGCTGTCGTTTATCAGCGAGGCGCTGAATTTCAATGTGGACTTCGACCCCGTAACGCGCCACGTGCTGATCACCAAGAAGTGAGCAACTTTCGCGCCTTTGTCCCAGAACCGGCCGCTGGCCGGTTTTGTGCTTTAAGACGTTGATCGATTGTTTGCGCTAGAATTGAGCTTGACGTGAAAGGTTTGAGCCTGTGGGGGGCGGTAATTGGCGCTTGTATTAGCGTAGTGATCGATGTCGCCGCTTGGCGGATCGGCATGGATCCGGCGAATTACGACAAAGGGTATTTTCTTCCCCTCGCCTTTGCGGGGCTGGTTGCCGCGATTCTAGCGACATCGATTATTTCGTCGGTTGAGCGCTTGCCCAGCGGGAGAAACCTTTCTTTGGGAATCGGGATTGGCTTCTGCGCCATTTATGTTAGTACTTTCGTTGACGCCTTTACTAGCATTTCTGACGACCGAAACGTTGACATGGGGACGGGATTGGCAATGGCTTTCTTCGGTATGCCTACTTTCTTCGTTGGCTTTCTCTTCATACTTTTCACTTTCGTTTATGCATACTATGATAATGAACCCCCTGAGCAAGGAAGCAAGAGCGAATGAAAATTGCTGCGGCGTGGTCGCGGCGTGGTGGCTGCGCTCGCCCTTTTGTTCGTTCTGTGGAGTAAACGGCAGAACCATGGTCCTCGATATCGATTGGTTCGAATGAAGACGGTTCGCTGCTCCTGTATACAAAATACCGCGATCGAAGGCTTTTTGTTGGAAACATTAGCAGCGGTGCTGACGACCGCTTGTTCGAACTGGTGGTCCCGTCGAGTGGGGACGACGTCTTCTACATGATCAGCGGAATCAATAACGAGATTTATTGTCTGCGCGTTGGCACCAAGGCAGTCTCAACCATAGAACCAAATCGCTAACCACGGCAACCGTGCGTTTTGCGGCAATTGAGGGACTCTTCGCCGGACATGCGGCGGTCTCCATTCAGCCGTGATGCTGCATCGATCCCAAGAGTCCGCCTCAGGTTCTTGAGATGGCATTATCATGGCGAGGCCGCCGGGGATGCGAATGCGATAGCCGTTGAACGTTATCGAACCTTTATAGTGCGCAATACCAATCGTGGGATCGATTTTGAACCAAGCGTTTATGCCGTATTGGTCATGACCGATTGCGTAGATGAGGCCGCCCGGTCCGAAGTCCATATGAACGCCGTAATAGTTTCTCAATAGGCCCAATGTTGCGACTGGAGTTGCCCTGCCGGTATGGAGGTCTACTCGATAAAACGCCCCACCGATTCTGAAATTTGCGGAGTAAGCGACCCCCTCAGGCGATATAGCTAGATTAGACTCGCCGTAATTATCTTGGCCGATAAGCGTTATCGACTTCGTTTCCGTGTTTAAACGGTAAAGTTCGGTTGGACCGAACTGATCCTGATCTTTGAGGCTTGCCCACCTAGTTAAATAGAGTTGATCCCGATATAACGATAGGTCGCCATTCCTTAAGTCGCTTCGGCGAAAAGTCCACTCTGGCGCTTCGATGATACGTTTGTCGGTGAGAAAGTTTCTAAGACCGTATCGGTCCCAAACGTATAATTTGTTCGTCTCGACATCGTATTCCATCCCGTTCGTTCCGGTCAAGGCGTGACTTTCGGCAAACGTCGCGACGCCGGTCTCGAAGTCGACCTTGTACAGAGTTGTCGTGTCGTGGGTATAGGTGATGTAACCGTAGGCGGCGTAACTCGCCCGAAATAGGCTTAACAGGGCTAGAACGAACCCGCTCCTGAGGGCATTCATGGGCACGCCGGCGACGTAATTTGAAGAAATACCAAGCATCTTCTTCCTCCTTGGCCCTTAGACGCAGGAATTGATGAAGTTGTTTCTCCGTTAGGTCTTTTGGCGGCCGATAATTGTGGACACCAGTTCCAAAATCCTAAGCGCAGCCATGAACTTACTCGACTGAGGAACCATAGTACTCTTGCCGTCTGCAAAGAACAGTATCAGTTCGTTTTCGTCCGCCTCAAACCCGATATCCTTTCGAGAAACATCGTTTAGGGCGATGCCGGCCAGTCCCTTCTTTGCGATCTTTTGTCTTGCGCGCTCTCCATTACCTCCCACTTCCGCAGCGAAGCCGACGATGGGCAGGTCCGGATATTTCGCGTGCACCCCGCCAAGGATGTCCGGATTGGGCTCGAGGCGCAAGGAAATGCGGCTTCCGGATTCGATCTTTTGGGATCCGGTGTCGGCGACATGGAAATCTGCGACGGCTGCGGAGCCGATAAGGAGGTCCGCGCCTTCGCAAGCGAGCAGCGTCGCCTCGAGCATTTCCTTTGCAGTCGTTACGCGAGTCGTTTGCGCGGCTGGCGGGGGGGCCAAATGTGTCGGGCCGAGAACAAGCTTTACGCTCGCACCCATGCGAACCGCGGCTTTTGCCAGGGCAATGCCCATTTTCCCGCTGGACCGATTCGAGATATAGCGGACCGGGTCGATGGCTTCGTGCGTCGGTCCCGCCGTTATTACGACGGTTTTTCCTTCATACAAACGCGAAATGCCAATCTGCGCCAATGCAGCGTCGACTATCGCCGCATTAGCGGCGAGTTTTCCTTCGCCATGCTCTCCGCAGGCGACGTCTCCTTCCTGCGGACGAATTATTTCGATGCCGCGCTTTTCCAAAATCGATAAATTCAATTGGTTCGCGTCCGAGGCGAACATTTGCGGGTTCATTGCCGGAGCGACGATAATGGGTGCGGAAGTCGCCGAAATGATCGTCGTTAACATGTCCTCCGCATTTCCATGCGCGATGTTCGCGATAGCGTTTGCCGTCGCGGGTGCTACGAGAACAAGGGAGGCTTGGCGCGCCCAATCGATATGCGCCATTCGCCCGGCAATAGGCTCTTCAAAGACTTCGCTAAGGCAGGGGTTGCCCGTTAGCGCTTCAAAAAGGGACGGACGAACGAATTCCGCCGCCGATCGCGTTAGGCAGACGCGGACATCCGTCCCGGCCCTCATAAAATCGCGAGCAAGGTCAGCGGCGCGATAGGCTGCCACGCTTCCTGTAACGCCGAGCAAGACAACATGCTTCATTTCCCGCACACCAAACGGTCGATTTCTTCAACGGCTCGCTCGACGGAGTCGTTGAT
>DASSBY010000063.1:0-10031 GCA_035698285.1 Fimbriimonadales bacterium
GGAGATATCGAAGGGGACTCCATAATCTGCGCCCCATCGGCCGAAAAGAAAATCGGCGTTAATTTTCCCTGGTCCAAATAAACGATAAAAACCGCGTTGATAAAGTCCCGGATAAAGCTCCCGTCCGGCTTGATTTTATCCTTAGGAACTGAATTTAGCATCGGGTAATGAAAGTTCCTTACGCTCGCGACAGCGATGGGCCGACTTGGATCCATCGAGACCTGGACTGAGTCACCCGCGATTGGCGCTTTGGCAAACGCCAATTTTGAATCGGCGGGTTCAAGGTCCTGCATTACCAGCGCTTGCCCTCTCGCCGTCTCGTAAACACCGACGAAATACTTGCCAGACTTGTCGAGATAGCCTCGGTCGAAAGCTTCGCCATCCAGCGCCCCCGAAACAGCTTGCCAAGCTTCGGAAATCATATTATGCTGTTCGCCAGACTGCTGAATATGCTGCCCGTTTTCGTCTACAGTCTCCTTTTCCAAGCTTGGCGGCATAACGCGCTCAGTCCCTAACTCGGGATAAGAAGTAGACAAAATATCGCCTTGGCTCGAATATAGAAAGTGTCGCCCGTCCAATGCGAACCAGGGATTTTCGCGACTCGCCCCATCGGGCGTTAGCTGAGTCGGTTCGTTTTCACGATCCGGCAGCCATTCAAAAACCTGATATGCACCCGAACTCGCGCGATTGGAAACAAAAATTATCCGCCGGCCGTCCGGTTTCCAATCAATTTCGCGGTCGTCGAAATTCGCCTGCGGGGGGACCCGCATTTTCCCTTTCCCGTCGAATACGACCAAATGGGTTTCAGATCCGTCCTCCCGCAGCGCGGCGATATACCCCTTGCTGTCTACTGCAGGCAAATCTACTAGGGGAAGACCCTGCGGCCGGCTCCGCAGCCAAATGGCGCCTCCGATAAGCGCCGCAGCCACGACGCTAAGCAAAATCGCGCGAACCCAAATCCGGCCCATATTGGCCCATAACTTACCCGGCGACTGGTATCCTCCACGCGAGAGTGAGCCTTTTCGACGAGCCCGCAGAACCCACCGGACCTTTGGCCTCACGCCTGCGGCCCACAGATTTCGCCGAATTCGTGGGCCAGGCTCACATTGTGGGCACAGACTCCGCGCTGCGCAGCGCCATCGATCGAGGCGCCTTGGGTTCGGTAATTCTATGGGGACCAGCCGGCTCGGGGAAAACGACGCTCGCGCATCTTATCGCCGAGCGAGGCGACTTCCGCCTCGAAGCGCGAAGCGCCGTAACATGCGGCGTCGCGGAAATTCGCAAGATCGGGCAGGCAGCGCGAGCTTCGTCCAGGCGAACCCTGCTCTTCCTGGATGAAATCCATCATTTCAGCCGCAGCCAGCAGGATTCGCTGCTCGGATATGTCGAGGACGGCACGCTGACGCTTGTGGGCGCGACTACCGAAAATCCCGCATTCAGCTTGGCCACGCCGCTTCTGTCGCGCTGCCGCGTGTTGGTGCTAAAGCCCCTTTCCGACTCCGACGTCGAAGCGATCGTTCGCAAAGGCTTGGAGTTTCTCCAAACTGACGCCGACTCTGAAGCGGTTGCGCAAACGGTGCGCTGGGCAAACGGTGATGCGCGCACGGCGTTAAATGGTATCGAACTCGCAAGTCAACTGGCTCTTCCGGAAAGAATCGTTGGGCCGGAACACGTATCCACGGCGATGAACATGCCGCTAACACGGTACGACCAAAAAGGCGATCAGCATTACGACGTTATATCGGCATTTATAAAATCCGTACGTGGCAGCGATCCTGATGCCGCTTTACATTATCTTGCTCGAATGATCAAATCAGGCGAAGACCCGCGGTTTATCGCCCGCCGCCTCGTAATTTTGGCCAGCGAGGATATTGGAAATGCCGCGCCGATGGGTCTTCTCATCGCGATGGCGGCATTCCATGCCGTTGAGCGAATCGGCATGCCTGAAGCTCGGATCACTTTGGCGCAGGCCGCGATTTTTCTAGCTGCATCTCCAAAATCGAATTCGGCTTATCTGGCTATTGAAAAGGCTCTTGCTGATTTGGCGGATGGGCCGGCGCCGCCCGTACCTGATTATTTGCGAGATAAGAATACGAAGCTGTTTGAGGAAACCGAGGGCGAATATAAATACCCCCACGACTTCGGTGGCCGCGTCGCACAGGAATACCTTGCGCCAAATAGCGGATTGAATCTTCCGTACTATCTTCCCATTCCAAACGGCTACGAAGAGAAGTTGAAATCGTTTTTGGAAGAATAGCCTACATGCTAGGCCGCGTTGCGCCAGGCATTATTACGCTTCCAACGGCGAAAGATCGGCGGATATCTTCCAGGCAAATTTTAACTCGCCGGCCCACGTAAGCATCGCCATCCAGGAGTTCGATGTAATAACCATCATCGGTCCAGCCCACAGCCTTATCGGAGCCATTCAGCATGGATGCCCTGACCGCGCATTCAAGGACCTGCGCGCGCCGAAATTGCATGATAGTCTTATCGAAATTGTCGATCGTCCCCGATTGGATTCGATATTCGTCATGCGCGAGTGCGGGATCGGAGCGAATAAACAATCCACGTCTCAACAAATGCTCCAATTCCTCGACATTTTCGCCGTCGGCCCCGATTAGCGCTTCACAGACCGCCAAGCTGCATTCGACGAAAAATGCGTTGCCAGGTTCGTCCATCGCGCGACGGAGGTCTCGCTCGATCCAAAGCGAAACCGTGTCGCTGGAAGCCACCCGCCCACGCCCTTCGCAGGTTGGACAAACCGACGTAAGGGCCTCGGTAACGGATTCGCCCGTTCGCTTGCGCGTCATTTCCACAAGGCCCAAGCTGCTTATCCGCCCTATGCGCGTTCTAGCACGGTCGTTTTTCAGCACGTTTTGGAAATGAGCAAGAACCTTTTTGCGATCCGACGCGGAAGACATGTCGATAAAATCCACAACGATAATTCCACCAATATCGCGCAGCCGCAATTGCCTTCCGACCTCATCGGCAGCTTCGAGATTAGCGCGCAAAATGGTGTCGGCCAGATTGGTAGTCCCAACCTGCTTTCCAGTGTTGATGTCGATCGCCGTAATGGCTTCCATCTCGTCGATGATCAGTGATCCGCCGCTGCGCAGAGCGACCTTCTGCTTGATCAATTTCTCAAGATCGCGCTCGATATTGAATTGGTCGAAAATTGGCGTCTCGCCGTCATATAATACGATGCGTTCGTGCAGGTCGGGAAGAATTACTTCGGCGACCGCGTGGACTTTCTCGAATTCGTCCGGGTCGTCGATGATAACTTTGGCGACATCCTCGCTAACCATGTCCCGAAGAGTTCTGTAAAGCAGCGATTGGTCGCGATAAACAAGCGCCGGCGCCCTCGTTTTCTTCGTCTTTTCAACGACTTCGGCCCATGCGTTCTTCAAAAACCTTACGTCGGCGCGCAAATCGGTTTCCGGACGCTGTTCGCACTCCGTGCGCATAATGAGGCCAAATCCTGCGGGCTTAATGCGATCGCCGATTTTGCGCAGGCGTTCCCTTTCTTCACGGGTTTCTATTTTCTTGCTTATACCCAGGTTGTTCCCAGAGGGCATAAGCACCACACACCTGCCCGGCATTGCGATCCTGCTCGAAACGCGCGCGCCTTTGGTACCGCGTGGGCCCTTGATAACTTGCACCAAAAGCTCTTGGCCCGGACGCAAGAGGTCCGTTATCCGGCGTCTGCGCAAATCGCTTCGCTTAAGGCTCGCGGGGCTTTCGCCGGGCGAGCGCTCTTCGTCCGGCAAGATATCGGCGACATAAAGAAACGCATTGCGCTCGAGTCCGATATCCACGAATGCCGCGTCCATGCCGGGAAGAACGTTTTGAACTATCCCTTTGTATATGCTGCCAACGACCCTCTCCTCGCGCTCTACGCGCAGCTCCATAAGCTGCCCATTCTCGACAACCGCAATGCGCGTCTCGCGAGGGGTGACGTTGACGATGATTTGCTTGTTCATCGATCACCAATGACCGGGTCGGCGCACGGGCTCCGTTTTTCAACGGAGACTTGGTTTCGAACCGATTGGTTCGGGATAAATCGTTTCTGGCCGCCGTCCGACAATGCCGGTACTTTCCTGTTATAGGATAACAATCGTACCCTTAAAGCGGTCATACTAGGTTTGTCGGCTATCTGCCGGCACAAAGGAGAGACAAATGAAACTTCAACTTCGAGGGTTGGTTCCCGTCGTCGCGGGCGCCGTCCTCATTCCTGCGGGAGCGCAGGCATTCTTGATCGAACAAAATGCGAACGACTTCGGCTCGGGCAGGACTATCGGCCTCGACCAGGGCTTCGCGGTTTTCAGCCCGTTCGACGTCACAGCCGGCTGGCACGTCACCTCGATCGGCGTGGACGGCTTTGAGGTTATCGGCGGAAACAGCGGCGGGTTCAATGGCGATCTCTATGTCGACGACGGTACCGGAAACTTCGCGGACGAGACGACATCTTTGGTCACCGTGTTCTTTGATTTCAATGGGCCGAGCGGCCAATCGAACTGGACCGACGCAGCCGTCGACATGGATTTGGCGGTAGGCCGCTACTGGCTGAAACTGCATACGGATGACCCGACCCACTGGTCCGCGAACTACTTTTCGGACACCGGCCTTACGAACGGCTACTCGACCGATAACACGGGCGCCATATATCCCGCCGGCGGCGCAACCGCGCTCCGAATCGATGGCGAAGCCGTCCCCGAGCCCGCAACCGTCCTCGCGGTGGTCGCCGGACTTGGACTCCTCGTCGCTCGCCGACGAAAGTAGGCAATTAGCCCCGGTTCTCTGTAGAAAAACCGGGGCTATTCGCCCCTTTGAAGGGCGGACTTAACGCGTGTAAAAAGACCACGCCGGGCGGCAAAGTTGGCGGCACGTCGTAGAAGAACCTGAGCGCGAAACTAGTGTCGTTGATCAGGACCTCTTATGGATCGCCTGTCGTTGTACGCGTGCAAGACTGCCTCGGCATAGCACGGCTCTAAAGCTCCATCGTCGTTGTATGGATAAAACTACCCCGGAAAGTGGCAACGACGGAAGTTGGCAGTATCGTTCTTGCGATAAGTTTGTCCGCGTGGAACTCCCGGCCAAATTCGCTCCCCTTCGAGTACTCGCCAGAGCCCGCGTGGCAAGCGAACTCAACGGGCGAGATCGACATTTCGAGCCGTCAGGAAACTGCGTAGATCCCGATGCGGACAGCACAGCGAACTTCCGCTCCTGCGCCGCGCAAATTTACGGAACCGTCATTGCGATTAGCGAAAGACCTAATAGAAAATGCTTCATGATTTGGACCTCCCTTTGGGTTAGGCTGTTAAATAGGGATGGTTTGTCCATAGATATTCGTTCCCTGTCAAGCCACGCCAGTATATGAACTTACCTCGAAGTAGAATGACGAAGTGAGATTCCTTTCCACAACGGTGCTTGGCGTGATCCGCGACGGCCGGGTCGCCATGGTGGCGGACGGGCAGGTCACCCTGGGTCAGGCGGGCACAATCATGAAGCATACGGCGCGAAAGGTTCGAAAGCTCGCCGGGGGCAACGTTATCGCCGGCTTTGCGGGAAGCGTCGCCGACGCCCAATCCCTCCAAGACCGCTTTGAAAAGAAGCTCGAACAATACTCCGGAAACCTCAGAAGGGCCGCCGTGGAGTTTGCAAAGGACTGGCGCACCGACAAAGTCCTGCGCAACCTCGATGCCGTGATGCTCGTGGCCGACGCCGAGGCAATTCTCCTGGTCTCAGGTGACGGAAACGTTATCGAACCAGATGACGGTGTAGCGGGGATAGGGTCCGGCGGCCCCTACGCGCTGGCTGCGGCTCGCGCTCTAATCGCAAATACCAAGCTCTCTGCGCCAGAGATTGCCCTCGAGAGCCTGCGCATCGCGGCCGAGATCTGCATCTATACGAACGACAAGGTTGTAATCGAAACGCTCTAGAACGCCATGCCTTCGTAATCGCGAAGCAGCCCCACGACTTTGCCGATGATCTTTGCGTTCTCTTGCTTGATAAGAATGGGCTCGTAATTCGGATTGCTGGCCATTAGGCGGATTCCACTAGGGCTGTAGCGAATTCGTTTTACTGTCGCCTCATCGCCTATCAAAGCCGCAACGAGATCGCCGTTGTTGGCCGTCTCCTGCGGGCGGATTACCACTAGGTCGCGCGGCAATATGCCTTCGCCATTCATCGAGTCGCCGCGAACCCTAAGTAGAAAGGCGCTGGAAATGTTGCGAACCATCTCAGCCGGGACCGGCATAAGCGCCTCGATGTTGCCTTCCGCGAGGATCGGCGTGCCGGCGGCGATAGTGCCGAGCAGCGGAACCATCTTGACGTTATTCCCCGGGCGATAGGCAGGATGCGTGATCTGGATTGACCTCGGCGTCTTCCCACGGGCGATGTACCCCTTTCTTGCGAGCGCGTCCAGGTGAACCGTAACTCCGCGTAGGCTGTCGATCTGGAAGTGCTTTCCGATTTCCCGAATGGAGGGCGGATATCCGCTTTCCTGCAAATAGTCGAGAACGAACTGCAACACCGCCTCTTGCCGCTGAGTGAGTCCTTTAGTCATTTTCGTGCAACTCCATTTCTGATTATTTTACGCATACGATAGTCTACTTGTCAAGAGCAAAGACGTAGATTTTGGCGGATTCGGTGCTCTCGTCGTGCCATAATCTTTGAGAATCCCCTCAAATTCCGGAGTTCTTACTTGTCGATTACAAAATTTCGCGGATGTTTCACCTACGCCGGCCCTCCCATCGTCATCTTGGTAGGCCTTGTTCTCATTGTCGGCTTTCTCTACCGTGGCCAAAACCGGTCGAACAATGTTTCGGCGGAGCAGACGGCAGCCATGCTCGGCGCTCCGGCCTTCACGCTTGGCAGCTACGACGTTTATTTAGGCGAGTTTCGACAGATTTTCGACAATCTGCGCCAGCAGCAGCTTCAAACCCGATCTCAGTCCGGCGTCCCCGCTGAATTGACGCCGGCAGATATGCTCGGCTTTTACGCCCAGGCGCTTAGCGAATTGGTCGACCGCGCCGCCGTTATGAACCTGGCGAAGCAGCGGCACATCGACATCTCCGACGACGATCTCGCCGCATTCGTACTGCAGATGGAAAAAGATAATCTGAACCAGCAGCAGCAGACGTTCGAGATGATAAAGCAATTCCAAATCTCGTCCGCCCAGCAGCAGTTAGCCAAAATCAAGGATCCGAACTCCCAAGCAGCCAAGGCTGCCAACGCGCAGCTCGAGAAGATCAAGGCAATGTCTTTCGAATTAGCCTTCAAGAGCCAGTCCAACGGCCTCACCCCTGAACAGTATCTCGCGTTCGTCTCGGACAACATGGAAAGGCGCATGGCAGACCCGCTCTTCAAGCGTTCAGCGGCCGCCGGGGCCGCTCATAAGGCGATGATCGACCAGTTCGCCGCGAAGGTCGATGTTTCGGATGAAGCTCTAAAGCGAAGCTACGACAAGCTCCAATACATCCAGATCGGAATTCAAGGCGAAGGCGCGAAAGCCAAGGCGGAGGAAGTCCTTGAGAAGATTCGAGGAGGACTCGACTTCAAGGCTGCTGCGCAGGAGTTTTCTTCGCTCAAGGATGCGAAGGGAGACGTGAACCTCGACCCCATAACCCAGTCGCGATTTGACCTGCTCTCCACATCGACCTATCCGCCCGTCCTGGATCTCAAACCCGGCGAAGTTTCGGAAGTTTCCGCCTCGATGGGTACCGCGTATATTTACAAGCTCCTGAAGGTCGTGCAGAACGTCCCCAAAGAGTTCGACTCGCTAAAGGGATCCCGGTTGAAGGACTACCGCGACCGCGTCGCAGCTGCCATGATGGCCAAAGAAGACGAAAAGATCAATACAGATGCCAAGAAGGCCATTAAATGGAACGACGAGGGCATCAAGCTCCTTTTCGACTTTAGCGAATTCCAGTCAAAACAGACCGACAAGGCCGTTCGCATCAACACCCTGAACAAGTTCGTAGCGGACACCCAAAATGCGAGCAGCGAACTGCCGGATATTCCTGTGCTCATACGATATCTCAGCCTTAACCAGCTGGATGTCGAAGTTCCCGAAGGCGAAGCCAAGAAGAAGATAAAGTCTCAACTCCTCGAGACCTATGGTGCGGTCCTCGACGTCGCGCCGTCGGTCAACCTTAGGTTCCAATACATCGACGAGCTCATCAAAGCCGGCAAGGGCGACCTTGCGTTGGACATGCTGCTCGACAATATGGGCGCTGCGTACCCAGCCGAGGCTCAAACCGAGCCGATCGTAACTAAGGTCGAGGCACTGCTGCCGAAGGCCGCAAACCTCGCGACCAAGGGATCGCCCGTCGTAGACAACATCCAGAAGGAAATCAAAACATGGCGAACCGAACTCAAGGAGAACGCGGCAAACAAGGCGGCCGAAGAGGAAAACCGGAAGGAAAACGCCAAGCAGGAAGCCGAACTCAAGAAGCAGGAGGCGGCAAAGAAGGCGGATTCCTCGAAGCAGCCGACGCCGCCCAAGCCAATCGAAAAACCGAAAGCCCCGGGCGGATAACCGTCCTCGCAACGCCTATCGGCAATCGGGGCGACCTGTCGCCGCGAGCCGCCGCCGCATTGACGGACGCTGACATCGTTTGCGCCGAGGACACCCGGGTGACCGGCAAGCTCCTGTCGATGCTCGGCATCAAGCGCCGAATGGTGAGGCTCGACGAGCATGCAGCAGCAGCTAAGGTTGCCGAAGTCGTTGCGCAAGCGGCTAACGGCGCAAATGTGGTTCTCGCAAGCGATGCCGGCACGCCGCTCGTCAGCGATCCTGGCGTCGCGCTCGTAGATGCGGCCTATTGGGCCGGCGTGGCACTCGATTCCATACCTGGACCGAGTTCGGTAACCAACGCGCTGGCGCTTAGCGGCTTTCATGCCCGGAAGTTCGTATTCCTAGGCTTTCTTCCCAAGAAACAGGCCGGCATTCGCGCCGAACTTGAACCCTACCGCGTCTCCTCCATGACGATCGTTTTCTTTGATTCGCCGCATCGCGTATCGAAGACGCTGATCTGCGTCCAGGATGCCCTTGGAGATCGCCGCGTCGCGGTTTGCCGAGAAATGACCAAGTTGCATCAAGAGGTCCGGCGTGGGCGGCTCTCGGAGGCGGCCACGTGGGCGCTACCAGGCAAGGGTGAATATACAATAGTGATAGAGGGCTACCGAAAAGGTGTTGCAGAAGACGTCTGAATTGGCTACAATAGAGGTAAGCGCCCGGGCATCATCCGGTCTGCGACGAAACAGTGGTCGATTATCGATGCCCAGGATAGCGATGAACTTACATACGGGAGTTTTTTCAATGCGCAAATTGGTACAAGCGCTCTTAGTGACTATCTGTCTCCATACGCTTTGTCCGGCCCAATCGGGCTTGGAAAAATATCGGCTTCAGGCGGAAGACGTTGTGGCCGTCCGAGTTTTCGGCGAGGACGACATGAAGGTCGACAGCCCGATCAACTACGACGGAACCATCAGCATTCCCTTTTTAGGCTTCGTCAAGGCTGCCGGCAAGACCACGGCCGAGCTCGAGAAGTACATCCACGACGAGCTCGTCCGGCAGCAATTCTTCGTCGACCCTCAGGTCACGGTCAACGTAGTGCAGTTCAAACCCTTGCGCGCCAGCGTTGTCGGCGGCGTGAACAGGCCTGGCGAATTCAACTATAAGCCGGGCGACCGCATTCTCTCCGTAATTACGCAGGCGCAGGGGCCGCAGTTCAACCGGGCAGACCTCAAGAAGGCGACCCTCGTTCACAAAGGCAGTTTGGAGCAGATTCCCCTCGATCTCCATGCGATGCTTACGCGAGGCGACCTTTCTCAGAATTACGAGCTTAGGGATGGCGATATTATCAACATTCCGGAAACTCGAACGAACCGCGTGAGTGTTATAGGTCTTGTGGCGAGACCGGGGCAGTTCGATTGGTTTGAAGGCATGACGCTGGCCGACGCCATTTCTAGCGCCGGAGGAGAAATCCCCTACAGGAGCCGCATGTCTTCGGTCCAGGTCCAAAGAG
>DASSBY010000064.1:0-4616 GCA_035698285.1 Fimbriimonadales bacterium
GGCCTCGTCGGGCTGCCGAACGCAGGCAAGTCGACCCTGATTCGCTCGGTAAGCGCGGCAAAACCCAGGGTTGCCGACTACCCGTTCACGACCCTGGTTCCCAACCTCGGCATCGCCCGCGCCGGCGACAAGAGCTTCGTCATCGCCGACCTCCCCGGCCTCATCGAGGGCGCCAGCCTCGGCAGGGGCCTCGGCCACCGCTTCCTCAAGCACGCCGAGCGAACCCGCGTCGTCCTCCACGTCGTCGAATGCCTCCCCGCCGACGAAAGCGACCCGCTCGCTAACCTGAACCTTATCGTCGGCGAACTCAAGAAATTCTCCGAGGACCTCGCCGCCAAGCCCGCCCTCGTCGCTCTCTCCAAAATCGACCTTCTCCCCGAATTCCAACCCTTGGCCCGCCGCCTGCAGTCCGCTGGCTTCGAAGTCCTCCCAGTAAGCGCCGCAACCCACGAGGGAATCGACAAGCTCCTCTTCCGCCTCTCCGCCCTCCTCGACGCGAACCCGCCCGAGCCTACCGTCGAGATTCTCCAGCCCAAACCCGTCGACGCTGACGACATGACTTTCGCCGTCGACCGCGATGGCCCCGACTATATCGTCTCCGGCGAAGGCGTCGTCCGCATGGTAGCCATGGCTGACCTGCGCAACGAAGAGGCGCTTCGGCACCTCCACCGCAAGCTCGTTGGCGCCGGAGTCGTCGACGCCCTAAGGCGCGCCGGCGTCCAGGACGGCGACACCGTCCGCATAGGCGCCCTCGCCTTCACGTTCCAGGAGGAAGGTTGAAGCTCGGCATCTTCGGCGGCACATTCGATCCGATCCATGTCGGCCATTTGCGACTCGCGATCGAAGCCAAGGAAGCGCTCGGCCTCGACGAAGTCGTGCTGGAAGTCGCGGGCAAGTCGCCTTTCAAACTCGACACAACCACAACTCCCAGCGAGATACGCCACCTGATGGTCGTAGCGGCCATCGAGGGCTCACCCAGCCTCACCGCCGGCAGGGTGGAGCTCGACCGCGAGGGCATCAGCTACACGGTCGACACTGCCGCCACCTACGCCCGCGAGGGCCGTTCGTTATGGATCGTCGTCGGCGCGGACGCTCTCGCCGGCCTCACGGAATGGATGGATCCCGACCGCCTCCTCAGCATGTGCCGAGTCGCGGTAGGCTTTCGGATGGGCCACGAAATCCATCGAATCTTCGACAGCATGCCCAAGAAATGGCAAAGCCGCATCGACCTCTTCCCTGCCCCAACGCTCGAAATAAGCTCCACGGAGATTCGCAAGCGCGTTTCTGAGGGCCGCTCCATCGAATTCTGGACTCCGGAATCGGTGGTCCGAATTGTTGAACAATATCGTCTATATGAGTAGCATGGAGCGACTTTGACCGCGTCTGAGAAAGCCGAATTAGTAACAGAATTTGCCGACGAAATGAAGGCCGAAAACATCGAAGTAATCGACGTTCGCGCCAAGACCGTTATGCTTGACTATCTCGTGATTTGCAGCGGAACTTCGGATTTGCACGTTCGGAGCATCGCGGATCGCATCGAGGAAAAAATGCGAGCCGCCAAAATGGGGGCGCGAGGTGTCGAGGGCCGCGACAGCGGTTGGGTTCTGCTGGATTTCGGCGACGTGGTGGCGCATGTGATGCGCGAAGAGCAGCGCCAATTCTATGATCTAGAGTCACTTTGGCAGCGGATGCCGAAAAGCGAGAGCGTGGAGTCCTAAGCGGTGCAGAGGCTCGATCCCGATTATGAGGCTATTCAGACTGCCATAAGCAAGGCACATGCGCTCAAGCAAAGAGGTAATTCGGCCGAAGCCGAGAAGATCTTGGAAGACGTTCTTGAGACATACCCCGACCATCCTGCCGCGATAGAGGCCAAGGCGGACATTCTAATTGGGCAAGGCAAAACCGAAGAAGCCAAGAATCTGTTGGCCGGGCTAGTTGCCAAACATCCGGAGTTCACCGGAGCTGAGCGCAAGTACGCCGAGCTTGTCCTTAAGGCGGCCGAGAAGGAGTGGATCGTCGCCCAGGCAATGTCTGGAGATTTATCGAGTTTCGGTCCCGGGGGAGCCAAGCGAAACGCCGGCGCGGCGGCCTTTCTAAGCATGATGCTTCCCGGATTCGGACAGATCTACGTAGGCGAGATGGCAAGGGGAATCGTTTTCGCCGTTGTATCGATCTTGCTTTGGGTGGGGCTCTTTAGTTTAGGCTTAGGACCTAAACTGCGGCTCGAACCGGCTTTTTGGCCCTTATTTGTGGGACTCTTGGCCATCTATATCGTCTCAATGATAGATGCGGCGGTCGCTGCGGGACGGATGTCGCCTCCTTTACGCAAGGAGCGGCCCGCGCCTCCAGTCGACAAACCGTTTGAGTAGACTATGGCGCAAGGGACAAAGATGGTGGAAACGGAGACTCGTCCGGCTGCTCCGGTGAAGCGGTCGGAGATTATCGAAACCCAGTGGGAGAAAGCGATCACGTGGGGAGGGCTCGGGATTGCCTCCTTCCTAATCGGTTTGCTCATCATGAAGTACGGGAACGGCTGGTTTCAGTACGGCAAATTCCAAGGCGTGGATTTCACGGCGGCGGGCTATCCATTTCTCGTCGCCTCTCCGGTTCTGCTGATAGTTGCCGCTCTAAAAGCTATGGGCGGCCGCCACGTCTCCACGTACACCGCAAGCTGCCCCTATTGTGGACACGATACTGAGTTTACGGCCCAGCCGCAAGACGATTTCACCTGCGAGGACTGCCATCGACGCGTCCCGGTTTTGAACGGAAACGTCCTCGACGTTTCTGGAGTCCGTTGCGGCTTTTGCGGCGCCCTCAATTTTCTCAGCGATAAAACCAAGGTTTTGATTTGCGAAGAGTGTGATCGCGAAATTCCGCTACTCGACGCACAGACCGGAGAAATGCGGCACGTCATAAAAGGATTCGCTCGCGTGGATGACGACCGCCTTTACGAACTTTTCCTAACGGACATCGGCAAGGACCGCGAGGCGCTCATATTGTCAGTCCAGCATATGTTCGCAATGACGCGAAACCAGGTTAAGGAAACATTGGAAAAAATGCCGGCGTCCCTGATCAAAGGAATCAACCGGCGCAAAGCCGAAATGCTCTCAGCACAAATCGAGGCCAACGGCGGCAGAACCGCGATGTCCGAAGTCAAGAACTAAGGCCCTTTTTTTTCGCGCGCGGATGTGCTGCGTCGTATTTTTCCTTGACTGCTTCCATGTCTAGGTGCGTATAAATCTCGGTCGTTGCGATCGACGCGTGCCCGAGCAGTTCCTGCACGCTCCGCAGATCCGCCCCCGCCCGCACCAAGTGCACGGCGTAAGTATGTCTAAGCGTGTGCGGACCGATGCCTTTCTGAACTCCGGCGGCGGCCGCATGGGCGCGGATGATTCGGAAAATTCCGGATCTGGAAAGGGGGCAACCAAAGCGATTCAAGAAAATAGCCGAAGTCGCGCGAGCTGAGAACGCCGGCCGAGCCTCGTCGATATATTTCCGGAGCCAATCGTGAGTCGCCGCCGGAATCGGAATTATCCGGGTCTTGCCGCCCTTGCCGAAAATACGCAGCAGCGATTCCTCGGGCATATAATGTTCCATCTTCAGTTCGGCGAGCTCGGTTACACGCAGCCCACCACCGTAAAGCAGTTCCAACATCGCGCGGTCGCGCAGTCCCGACGACTTCGACAAATCGGGACTTTCCAGGAGCGCCGACATTTCCCCCTCCGTAAGAGCCTTCGGCAGCCGCTTCGCGAGTTTCGCGCTTTCGAGCGAAGGCAAATCCTCTTGCGCCCCGCGAAGACGAGCGGATCGAAAGTTCAGGAAGCTCCGGAGCGCCGCGATTTTGCGCTGAATCGAAGTCGGAGCAAGGCCCTTCGCAGCGAGTCCGGCGCGCAATTTTGCAGAAACTACAACGTCCAAGTCAGACCATTGCACAATGCCAATTGCCCCCAGAAGTTCTGCAATTTGCCTTAGGTCCCGATCATATGCCGCCACAGTGTGCATGCTCACGCCACGTTCCCCCTGCAAGTAATCCAAAAACCAGCCGATCTCCTCGCCTAATTCTGGCGCTTTTGGAACACGCATAAGGTTGGTCTGATGTACATCATATCGTGAGTCGTCGGAAATCTACTTTTCATAATCGCGCGCATAAGATCTCTCGTAACGGGCTGCTCTGCCGCTTCTTTCGGGGGAAAGGCGGGCTCCTTATCCCAAAAAATTCCGGCGAGCCGATAGTTTGTGTGCAGCATATCCATAAAACTAATTAGATCTGGATCGGAAATACGATCCGCGTCCAAGAACTCGAAGCTGCTAAAAACCACATATTTCGGCGCGCTTACGGTAAGCAGTTGAGTGTCCCAGTCCTTCCTAGTCCCGTCAATGTTTACGAACCGCACGATTTTTGGAGAATCGGCGATCCCGGCCATGCGCTGTTCCCCGCCTAACAGCCCCATGTCCGGCGCTAGCGGAGGCGAATAAAACCAGGGATCCGATACAAATCCTACCCTTCCCTTGTTTGCCAGAAGCCATTCCGCCGACTGATCGCGGGGGTCCGGCCAAACCATAAAGCTCGTCAATTGGATCGCCCCGTGCGAACCGCCCATCGAAAGAATCACGAG
>DASSBY010000065.1:0-12590 GCA_035698285.1 Fimbriimonadales bacterium
ATTGGCCCGATAAATATTCGCGGACACGTTCAAGGGACCGAAGGAGTCGGGGTTCCTCGTTGTAAGCGGGGATGACCACGCCGAGGTGCGGAACGTTCAAGAATTCGCCCCATATCCGTCGACAAATAGCCCCGGGAATCCGCCTGTATGCCAAAAGAGCGTTTTTCCCGGAAGGTCGCTTCGACCTGCCAAATCGATGACCGCCGAAAAGGCTTTGGAAGTGTAAACCGGGTCGAGGAAGATGCCCTCGGTTTTAGCGAGCATAGAAATCGCCTCGCGGCTCTCTGGTGTTGGCGCCTGATAGCCGGCGCCGCAATAGTCCAAACGTAAATCGAAATCCTGCGGCGCAAGGCGGAGTTTCGTCAGAAGCAAATCGTCAAGTTCGGCGGAAATTTGGGCCAGAACCTCGACGAGCTCGGGCTCCTTATCCGTGCAAATGCCAATGACCTGAGTTCTTGCGCCCGCTCTCATGAATCCGTAGGCCAGCCCCGTTTGTGTTGCGCCGCTTCCGCATGCAACGATTACCTGGTCAAAGCGCCCTCCAGCAGCCAGCAGCTCTTGTGCCGCGCGGACGTAACCGAGAGCGCCAACCCCGGAGCTTCCGCCGCCCGGGATTTCGTAAACCTTTCTGCCCTCCGCCCGAAGCTTTTCGGCCAAGTCCGTCGTTTGCGCTTCCAAGACGTCATAAGTATCGTCCGGGAGCTTATCGACCTTGGCATCGAGCCAGACGTCCAGGATCTGATTCCCTTGGGCGCACGTCTGCGCGGGCCATTCGGGCGGCCGCGGTTTTCGGTCCTCGCCCGGATAGGGCCATTCCATCGCCACCGCCTGGAAATCCAAGCCGCAAACTCGACAGGCCGCCGCGGCTTGCCGAATGAAATTGCTTTGCCAAGCTCCGTGGGTGACGATTGTGTCGGCGCCAGCTTCGATGGCGTCCGCCATTAGGTATTCGAGCTTTCTTCCCTTGTTGCCCCCGCCCGCGAAACCAGTAAGGTCGTCTCGTTTGATCCAAATATCCACGTCCAGGAGTTTTGAAAGCCTGCTCAGAGGATGGATCGGCGTTGGCGCGCAGATCAGGTCTAACTTGCGGTCGAGCATCGAAGCAAAGTATGAAGGATAAAAAGAAGGGCCGAGGTGTCGCTTCCTCGGCCCGGGTTGGTTACCTCTCTAGGGAATCAAAACTCGAACACGTTGATCGAGTAAGACCGAATGGTCGTTCTCAGCGTTCGGTTATAGCCGGAGAGTGTCGGAAGTCCGAAAGTCACGAATGTCGTCGATATGTCGGATTGATTTTCATCCTCCTGAATGCCGTATCGGTGTAGGGTGGCCGCGCCCGGAAGTCCAGAGCCAGACGCCGTCACCTTAACCGGTATGTCGGTATCCTTTGCGGAATTGATAATCAGAAGCCGCAGCCTACCGTTCGCACCCTTGCACGCGAACGCCTTGAGATGCATATTGTTCGTTACACATTCAACGATGTCATCGCCAGCGCGAGCGAAATATTTCAACATCTTGAAGGCGTAAAACGTGGGATAAGGCGTGTTCAACGGCGGCGAAATGTCCGACGGAATTCCGCGGGCGAGTATGCCGAAGTCGGAATATTCGCGCCAACCGAAAATGCTCGGGTGGTCGTTGCCGTTGGTCATCGTCTGGTTATGAAGCTTCCACCAGACCCAGCAGCCGATATCGCGGTTCATCATCTGTGCCCACGAGTAGACCAAATACATGCCGTTCGTGAGGCTGACGCTCTGGATTCCCGGCGTGCTCCACGTGCTGTTCGACTCGGTCATATTGATCGGCATCGTTGCGCCAGCATCGCCAAGATAATCGATTAGCATCTGCCGTACTCGGCCAGTCCAGAAGTCGATCCTATCCATGTTTTGGAACAGGAGCGCGTCGCTTTCATGTCCTGGCGGGACCGTATAGATATGGATGTCGTAATAGTCGGGCAAAACGCTGGCCTCGCGCATCCGCGTAAGGACGACCGCGCTCCAGCCATTAGTCTGGACTCCCGTTCTGGGGTTTGTAACTGTCGTTCTGCCTGGAAAGCTCTCTTCGCCGTAAGCGCCCACGACGCCGACTTTGACGTTCGGGTCGATCGCCTTCATCCGCTGTATCGTTTCGACGGCGAATGCCGCATAGGTCTCTGCGTCGTGGTTGTAAATACCCGTCCGTGTATCATATTCGCCTGGCTGATAGCATTCGTTTCCAATCGACCAGTATTTGATGTTCGCGTTGTTTTGAATGTTGGCGTAGTTGACCCAGTTGGCAGCTTCTTCGGGAGTTCCGGAGCCGTAGTTTACGGCGATCATTTTGTCCGCGCCGATCGCTTCCGAGAGTTCGAGATAAAGGTCGGTCGTCAACCGGCAGTAGGATCCTGTGCGACGATTGACACTATTGACCCAGTCGTACTCGTCGGCATTTGTGCCGCCCGGGAAGTTCATGAACGTGATGCCCGCTTCGCGCATCCTCGCGCGAGTGCCGGCGTCTTCGGTCGTATTGTCCTGAGCGTGAATCCCAATACCGAAGTCGCGACGCTCGACGTGGTGAAGGACGTGTGACGGATTGATGTTGATCGTAGTGTTCGTTCCCGGTCCTGGCCGCTTCACGAGCTTCATGTCATCGATCCAGAAATCGGGCATGTTTTGTCCTTGCGGCGCGGTGAGATACATGTAATGAAGAGTCTCGCCTTCGGTTATGTGGAGGGCGGATATGGGAATGTCGATCCGATTCCATTGGCCCGGCGTAAGTTGGACGAGGTCACCGAGTCGCACGGCAGGTCGGCGGGATTGGTTGAAGATCCTCACCTGGAGGTTCAAGTTCTCCAAGCCGGGTCCGTCGGGATAAACCCACCACTCCCAAGTTGTGATGTCCGTTGTGTACTCGCCGTACCAGGTGTGGTAGATAGTGGCTTCTTTTCCGGCGTTTAGGCCGAACTTCATGGAAGTAAAGAAGGAATGTGCTCGTTCCGTGTTGGCTTTGTCGAGGGTCCCCGTGGAAACCATGTCCCAAAAGCCAATGGGATAGTCTACGAACATTTCGAAGTCGGATGTGTCTTCTGCCCGCAGAGCACCGCAAAGGCATAGAGTCACAGCCAATAATGCTAATTTTTGCAATGACGGCTCCTTTCGGAATAGATCGCGTGGCGATCCGGTCGAGGCGCAGGGGAATAGCTGGCCTACCGCAGGCCCCTCTAGTCCCGCAAGCCGTCTTGGGCTACAGCGCAGAATCTGTCGATTGCGGAGAGAACACCCTCTATGATTTTCGTCTGGCTCTATCCGCAGAAATACAACCAGCGAGCCGGCCCGCAGTTCATGGCCGGTGCCGCTAAGTAAAGGAAAGTATAACGACTGTGTATACTTTTTGCCAGCTAAATTGCCGGATTTGTGGAAAAATCATCCTATCGGGTGAGTTGCCCTAATCGGGCCTATTTGGGGACCCCTTCCGACTGCGAGCCGGACACATTCATTCACACCCACTCTCTTTAGCGTTCATTTTCGTTCGACCATCGTTCACTTTGGGTTTGCCGAACCAGGATCGGCCGACTGCCGCAAGCGGTTCTGAGGAGAGCGAGTTGGTCGAACGCCGGAAGGATTCATCCTCATCGTCATGCCGTTTTTTCGTTGCGCCACTTTTGGGTCAATCTAGAGTCTGCCTTGCCACATTGCGCTTAAGGTCTAAGGTTTACGCGGAGAATAAGGTCAACCGACCATTACGCGACGCCTAGGGGATTCGCCGACGTTCGCCAGCGGGCATCTAGGGAATGCGCGGCGAGCACAATTGGCAGAGAAAGGCAGGTTCGCAAGAAACTGCGGCTGCAGGTTCCCGCCTGCAGCCGCAGCGAGCGCAACCCAAGTTCGTTAGAACGAGATTACGGTGAGTGAGTAGCGTTCGAACTCGAAGGGCGTGCCGATCGATTCGTGCGTCGGGTCATTGCCGAATTGATGCTGGCTAACCTGGATGTCCGATTCGTTTTCATCTTCTCCGCGGCCGTACTTGTAGACCGTGGCGATGCCCGAAACAGGGCGTCCATCGATCGAGATCGTTCCTTGGACCTCCCGGTCGCGCGCCGTGTTGATGACCAAAAGGCGCAGCCGGCCGTTATGCATAACGGCGAATGTCTTGAGGTACATGCTGCCCGTCTTCGTAGAGTGAAGTTCGTCGCCGGCTTGGGCGAAGTATTTCAGTATCTTGATGGCATAGAAGCCGGGATATGGCGTGTTGAGGGGTTCGGACTGACCCTCCGGAAGGCCTCTTGCGAGAATTCCGAAGTCGCTGTATCCGCGCCAGCCATAGAGGGTCGGGCTATTATTGCCAGTGTTCATCACTTCGTTATGCAGCTTCCACCAAACGAAGCTTTGGACATTTCGCGTGGCCATTTGGCCCCACGAATAGGCGATGTAGAGGGCGCTCGTCATGCTCACGCTTTGCTTGCCCAGATCGCCGTAGGTCATGTTTGATTCGGACAAGTGCAACGGCATGGCTGCGCCGGCGGAACCGAGATAGTCGGTCAGCATTTGGCGCATTCGATCGGTCCAAAAGTCGATCCTCTCCATTGCTTGGAATGCGGCGGCGTCGCTTTCCTTTCCGGGCGTTTGCGGCGCGATGTGGAAGTCGAAATAGTCGGGAAGGACTCCCGCCTCGCGCATCCGGGTTAGGATAACGGCGCTCCATCCTCTCGCGGCCTGCCCGGTTCGAGGATTGTAGACGGTTGTTCTGCCGGGTTCGGACGACTCGCTGTACGTGCCGACGATGCCGACTTTGATTCTGGGATCGACCGCCTTCATTCGCTGGATCGCGTCGATTACGAATGCCGCGTAGGTTTCCGCGTCGTGATCGTAAGGATGCGGGCGGTTGTCGTATTCGCCGTCGCGGTAGCACTCGTTGCCGATCGTCCAATACATGACGTTGCCGCCAAGTTCGATGTTCGCATGCCGCACCCAGTCGGCGCATTCCTGCGGCGTACCCGAACCATAGTTCGTGGTGATCATCTTGTCCGAGCCTATCGAGGAGGAGAGATTGAGATAGTCTTGCGTCGTTACGCGGCAATAAGAACCGTCGACTTTATCCGTGCTGGACCGCCAATCGTAGCGGTCCGCATTGACTCCGCCGGGGAAATTCATGAAGCGGATGCCTGCTTCTCGCATGCGGTCGCGAGTCTCTTCGAGATCCGTGGTCCAGTCCTGTGTGGCAATTCCGACTCCGAACATCTTATTCGTGAGTGTGCGCATCGACGAGGATTGGACGTCGATGTATGAACTTCCGGGCGCGGGGCCTTTGCCGATCTTAACGTCGTCCAACCAAAAGAGAGGTATGTCTTCCTCGCCCCATAGGCGGAGTGAGTGAATCACGTCGCCGGGGCGAATGCCAAGGTCGTTCAGGGATATCCACACTCTTTTCCACTGATTCGGGACGAACGTGCCGTATTGAGCGAGGCGGACGGAGGGCCTCCAGCCTTGGCCCATGATTCGGACTTGGACCTTCATTTTTTGGAGACCGTAGGCGCAAGGCTTTATCCAGAACTCTAGATGGTTCAGGCCGGTCGTGTATTCACCGAGCCAGGAATGGGCGAAGAGAGCTTCGTCCCCGGCTTCCAGATCGATCATCGCGGAATGCTCGAAGGAATGGGGGTCGGTCGTCGATTCAAGCATGAGTTGGCCGGTACTGGTGATATTCCAGTAGCCGATCGGGTAATCGACGTAAATTTCAACGTCAGCGGTGCCTTCAGGGCGTGCAGACCCAAAGACACACGCGCAAAGGGCGAGCGCGGTCAGTATTCGCAATAGTAACTCCTTGTGGTGACCACCTACCATCTGCGCGCAGCGGGGCGCACTCCCTCTTTTTGGTAGGTACGGCTGTGTTAGCTAGCCCGGCGTCGTAGCTTCACGCCGGCTGCTTCGAATGCCTGTCTCCTTAGTATTCGAATTTAGCGGCCATATCTGCGCGGCGGATGGCGGCTTCGGGGAGAAAGTCCATCCATCGCGAATGCCGTTTTCGAGCATACCACTCCCTGTCATAGGTTCGACACATCGAATCCAAACTTTTCGCCGGTTTTTCCAATTCCTATCGTTTTTTGCGCTCGCTGTCCAAGAAAAGGAGTACAGGGAGCGCGCTTTCGTCTCGGCGCACCGGCATGTTGCTTGCTTTGAGGAGGTCGTCGATGCGGCGGCGCGCCTCGGCGGCAAAATCCGAAAATTGTGTTTCGAGCTCGCGGCGCATCTCTTCCATTCTATCGAGGAGATTGAGAATAACTTCGACACCGGCGAGGTTTACGCCCAGGTCTTGGGTTAGTCGCGTAATCTGCCTAACACGAACCACGTCTTCATCACTGTATAGGCGGTTCTTTTCGTTCTGCCTAGCCGGCGCTATGAGGCCCTGCCGCTCGTACGTGCGGAGCGTTTGGGGGTGAACTCCGCATAGCCGCGCGGCTATCGAAATCGTGTAAACGGGTTCGTTTTCGCGGTGCCCGCCGTTCATTTGCGCTTCTCGATTATTTCCTGGAGGAGGCGCTTCTCCTCAGCGGAAACGTGCTTGGGGACTGTAATCAGCAGCTCCGCCAAGAGGTTGCCTTTGCCGCCGCCCATCTTAGAGATGCCCTTGCCGCCGAGGCGAAATACCTGGCCGGATTGGCTGCCCGCGGGGACTTTCATGTCGACTGAGCCGTGGAGGGTGTTAACCGAGACCGAGCCGCCAACTGCCGCGAGCGTGTAGTCGACTTTGACCGTAGTTTGCAAATCGTCGCCCTGGCGTTTAAAATTCGGATCGGGCCGCTCATGGATCAGAACGTATAGGTCTCCACGTTTGCCGTTCGCTCCCGTCGCGCCTTGGCCCGCGACTCGCAGGCGGGCGCCGTCCTTGATCCCTGGCGGGATTTTTACGTCGACGCGCTTGGTTGTTGGGAGCGTGCCGGCGCCCTTGCAGGTGGGGCAAGTTTCAACGCTCAAAGTGCCGGCCCCTCCGCACATCGGGCAAACCTGCGGGATTCCGAGCATGCCACGGACTTGGCCCGAGCCGTGGCATTGGGGACAGGGCCCGCTGCTTGCCGAACGGATTGTGCCGCTTCCGTGGCAGGTTGCACAGGCGTCGTCGACGCGGTAAGTGAATACGCGGGTTGTGCCCGTGTCGATCTCTTGAAGCGTGAGCGCGATGGCCTGCTCGACGTCGTGCGGGACGGCTTGGCGCATGCCACCGCCGAACCCGCCGCCGCCGAAGATGGTTTCGAATACGGAGTCGAACCCTCCAGGCGCGCCAGCGCCTCCGAAGTCGACGCGAAATCCGCCGGGAGCGCCGCCTCCAGCGCCGAAGTTTTCGCCCATCTTCGAGGCCGCTTCCCAGTTTTCGCCGAAGCGATCGTAGAGCTTCCGCTTTGTTGGATCGCTCAGCACATCATAGGCTTCCGAGATCTGTTTGAATTTCTCCTCCGCCTTCTTATCGTTGGGGTTTACGTCGGGGTGGTGTTTCCGCGCGAGCTTGCGGTAGGCGCTCTTGATCGCTTTCTCATCGGCCTTTCGGTCGACGCCGAGAACTGCGTAATAGTCCGCTGCCATAGGAGTTTGAGGCGGCGCGCTCGCGCCGCCTCGATGCCGGGCTACTCGCCTTCCTTATTCTCGTTGAACTCGGCGTCGATGACTTCGCCTTCGTTCGCCGAGGCGGCTGCTCCCACCGGTTCGCCCTCTTGGGTTTCGGCCGACTGCTGCGATGCCTGCTCGTAAAGTCTCTGCGACAAAGCGTGCGACTCCTGCTCCAGGTCGGACTTCTTCGCGCGGATTTCGTCGAGATCGTCGCCGGCGTTCGCCGCCCTCAGAGCGCCGATTTTCTCTTGGATTCGCGTTCGCTCGTCGTCGCTGATCTTATCGCCGACGTCCGAAAGCAGCTTTTCGACCTGGTAGGCGAGGCTGTCGGCGCCGTTCTTGACTTCTTGAGCCTCTTTGGCTTCCTGGTCTTCGCCGGCGAATCGCTGCGCTTCCTCGACCATTCGGTCGATTTCCTCGCGGTTGAGATTGCCGCTTCCGGTAATCGTGATGGTCTGCTCCTTGCCGGTGGCCTTGTCTTGGGCCTTGACGTTTAGGATGCCGTTGGCGTCGATGTCGAAAGTGACTTCGATCTGGGGGATGCCTCGGGGAGCGGCCGGAATTCCCATAAGGTGGAATCTGCCGAGGTCCTTGTTATCCGCAGCCCGCGACCGCTCGCCTTGCAGGACGTGGATCTCCACCTCCTGCTGATTGTCCTGCGCGGTTGTGTAGATTCGGCTCTTCTTCGTTGGGATCGTGGTGTTGCGCTCGATCAGGATGTCCGTGATGCCGCCCAGTGTTTCCACGCCCAAACTGAGGGGCGTGACGTCGAGCAGCACGAGGCCCTTCACTTCGCCGCCGAGGACGCCGGCCTGGATGGCCGCGCCGACCGCCACGACTTCGTCAGGGTTTACGCCGCGATGGGGTTCTTTGCCGACAAGCTTCTTAACCAGTTCGAGAACCATCGGCATGCGCGTGGAGCCGCCAACGAGGACGACTTCGTCGATATCTTTGGCGCCGACCTTCGCGTCCTTGAGGGCCTTTTCGAAAGGGCCCTTGACCCTCTCGAGCAGATCCTTGGTGAGTTCCTCGAATTTGGCGCGCGTCAACTGCAGGTCAAGGTGGCGGGGTTCGTTGTCGACCGCAGTGATGTAGGGCAGACTGATCTGCGTCATCACCTGGCTGGATAGCTCCACCTTCGCTTTTTCAGCGGCCTCACGCAGACGCTGCAGGGCGGATTTATCGTTGCGCAGGTCGATTCCGTTGGCCTTCTTGAATTCCTCGGCCATCCAGTCCACGACGCGATGGTCCCAATCGTCACCGCCGAGGTGGGTGTCGCCGTCGGTGGATTTGACTTCAAAGACGCCTTCGCCGACGTCGAGCACGGAAACGTCGAACGTTCCGCCGCCGAGGTCGAAGACGAGAATCGTTTCGTTCTCTTTCTTATCGAGTCCGTAAGCGAGGGAAGCTGCGGTCGGCTCGTTGATGATGCGAAGAACTTCGAGGCCCGCGATCTCGCCGGCGTTCTTCGTCGCGGTCCGCTGGGCGTCGTCGAAGTATGCCGGCACGGTGATGACGGCTTTCGTAACAGGCTCGCCGAGATAAGCTTCCGCATCCGCCTTGAGCTTTTGCAGGATCATGGCGGAGATTTCCTCGGGGGTGAAGTCCTTTTCGACCGCAGGAAGGTGTACCGCGGCGTTGCCTTTCTTGTCCTTAACGACTTTGTACGAAGAGCGTTTGCCTTCCTCCGCCGAGTCGGCAGAGGAGCGGCCCATGAACCGCTTGATCGAGGAGACGGTGTTCTCCGGGTTCATGACGGCCTGCCGCTTAGCCGTGACTCCGACGAGCCTTTCGCCGTTCGCTTTGAACGCGACGACGCTCGGCATGGTGCGCGTGCCTTCCGTTGTGGAAATGACGACGGGTTCGCCGCCTTCCATCACTGCGACGACCGAGTTGGTCGTCCCTAAATCGATACCTACTGTTTTTGCCATAGATGGACCTCCTTAAAATTTGTGGGTATAAGCCTCTCTAGTATAGCTAACTTGAGCGTAGTACTATCAAGTGCTCGGGTACCTATTTCAACGCTAATTGCTGCCAATTGGTTTCAAAAGGAGGGCGGATTGGGCAAGAAGTTGCCCGGGTTTCTGGCAGAAGGGCGGCCTCAAGGGTCATACTTTGCTTTTCGTTTGCAAAGGAGAAATAAATGAGCAATGACACGCAAGATATGGAGATGGGCACGAAGCCCGTCCACGAGCATGAATGGCTGCAGCAGCTAGTCGGCGACTGGAAGACCGAAGCCGAAATGTCCATGGGACCTGACGGCCCGACGATGACCTCGACCGGGACCGAAAAGGTTGTTAGTCTCGGCGGCCTTTGGGCCTTCGGCGAAGGCAAGACGGAGATGCCCGGCGGCGAAGCGATGGAATACAAAGTCGCTCTCGGGTACGACGTTTCCTTCAAGGAATACCGAGGGTGTTGGTTCGCCTCGGTTACGTCGCACCTTTGGAAGTATGCCGGTGAGCTTAGCGCGGACGGCAAGAAGCTGACGCTTAATTGCGTCGGACCGAACATGGAAAAGGACGGCGAGACCGCCAACTATCGGGACGTGATCGAAATCATCGATGAAAACCATCGAACGCTCACATCGAGCGGTGAGGACGAAAACGGCAACTGGAACCAATACATGAAGGTGAACTTCACCCGCGTGTAGGCATGTAACGCAGGCATCCTGCCTGCGAAGTGAGCCGATGCGTTGGCTCCTTTGCGGTCAGGATGCCTTTAAGAAAGCCTAAGGTGGGGTTTTGCAGGCAGGATGCCTGCGCTACAATTTGCTACAATTTGCTGTGGATTTTCTTGCGCGGCTGATGGAGGGGAACGAGCGATTTCGGAATGGGAGGGCTTCGGAAAATTCTTACGATGCGGAGCGACTCCAGCATATCGCGCGGGGAACGGATTATTTGGGAGCGGTTCTGACCTGCGTAGACGGGCGGCTTTCGCCGGAAATCATTTTCGATCAGCCCCTCGGGTCCTTTTTCACTTGTCGCGTTCCTGGGAATACGCCGAAGGACTCAGCCGTCTGGACCTTCGAAATGGCGGCTGGCGCGGGTCTGCCTTTCGGGCTCGTTTTGGGCCACACGGAATGTATTGCAATCGGTCAGGTCGTGACCGGAGTTCGCTCGGATTCAGACGTCGAGGTAGCGCATGCGAGCGCGGGGACGGCGGAAGACTTGGGCAAAGTGATCCGGATGAATGCCATTAGGACAGCCGAGGAAACTATCAGAAAAAGCTCATTGGTCCGGGAAGCCGTCGCGAGAGGCACGTTCGCCGTTCGCGTAGCGATCTACGACGTTCACACCGGCTCGGTATCCCTTTTGGATACATGAAGGTGGCTGATATTCTGGAACTTTGGGATTTTGGAGACCCCGCGGCGAGCGAGGCGCGCTTCCGGGAGGTTCTCCAGGACGGTTGGGATGCTGAGGTCACGACGCAGATCGCAAGGGCGCAAGGTTTGCAAGGAGAGTTCGCGAAAGCCAGGGAGACGCTGGAGGAGGTTCGCGATAGGATAGACCAAAGCCCCAGTCCAGAACTTGCGCGCTTTCTGCTGGAATCGGGGAGGGTTGAGAACTCGTCTGGGAATACCGAGGGGTCGGCCACTTTTTTCAAGGACGCGTTAGCCGTCGCGAACTCGATCGGGAACGAATATCTAGCGATAGATGCGGCGCATATGCTTGGGATCGTCGGGAATGGCGCGGTCGCACTGGAATGGAACAAGCGCGCGATCGAGATGGCGTTTCGAGCCAAGGACGAGCAGGCGCGCCAATGGCTTGGCAGCCTTCACAATAATCTTGGGTGGGCCCTTCACGATCTCGGTAAGTACGAGGAAGCTTTGATCGAATTTACGAAAGCGCTGGAGTTTCGGGAGAAGCAGGTCAAACCGGACAATATACGAATCGCCAAATGGTGCATCGGCCGGTGCTTAAGGTCTTTGGGCCGTTTGGACGAAGCGCTGGACATTCAGCGTGGCCTTTACGAAGAATTGGAAAACGACGGCTATATTCTCGAGGAGATCGGCGAGAATCTTTTGGCGCTGGGCGAGCCGGAGGAGGCTGCAATCTGGTTCGGCAGGGCCGCAGAAAAGCTGCGCGGGGCGGTGGATGACGAGCGCCTCGCCCGTATGATTGAATTATCGGGAAATTAGTCGGTTTCGCCGATTAGATAGACCATTAGGCCGCCGGTCACCACGTCCATCACTCCAAAAGCGAGAACGATGACGCCAATCCAACCAAGCGTGCCCATTGCGATAAGTGCCATAAGAATCGTGAGCGCTCCGCCGGCGATCTTTAGGAAGCTGAGAATGTTGGTGATGCCTCGGACGATCTCGATCTTGCAGATGAGGCCGAAGCCGACGATGATTCCGAAAATTCCGATTAGGCCCGTAAGAGTGCCATCGTCAGACTTGATCGCCGCGAGGACCGACGCGATACCTTGGAGGACCCACCAGGTTGCGACAGCGTAGTATGCCGGCCATATCCATTTGGCGGGACCATGGGCCGGTTGCGCGAACAAACCCGCGGACTTAGGGGGGCTTGCTAGATTCTGGTTGCAAAATTGACATTGTGTGGCGCCCAATGGAAGTGTTGCGCCACAGTTTGGACACGTTAGCATTTCTTCCCCTTACGATGAAGGCTACCCAAAGGACTGAAAAAGGGTTGCACTGCTCCGATCCTACCGAAACTGCCACTGATAAGAATCAGGGTGCATAATTCGCGTCGTGTTGCTGATTTTGGACGGCGGGCTAGGTTCGGAGCTTGAAAGGAGAGGCGCTCGCATCGACTTGCCTCTTTGGTCCGCATCCGCGTTGATGGAATGTCCCGATCTCGTCGAGGAAATCCACCGAGAGTATATAGAAGCGGGCGCCGATGTCATAACGACGTGCAGCTTTCGCACGCATCGGCGCTCCCTCGAGAAGGCGGGGATCGGAAGCCGATCCCGCGAATTGACCCAGCTCTCCGCGCGGCTCGCGCGCTCGGCTGCAGAAGGTACAAATGTGAGAGTCGCCGGGTCTGTTTCGCCCCTCGA
>DASSBY010000066.1:0-12057 GCA_035698285.1 Fimbriimonadales bacterium
ATCGGAAGGACTATTGTAGCTTAGGTTCAAATTCGGCCGGCTTTTTAGGAACTCTGAGGAATGTCCCTTCGTTACCTTGCGTAAGGGCGCAACGGACGCGCCTTAAACTGGAAGGAGTTACAGATGACAACAGCAACGCTCGCGGCGCTTGCCCTCGGTATCGGGGGAGCAGGCTACGCCGCATTCCATCCTTCGGCTGCCGAACCGCAGACCCAAGGGACGATCTCAGGCAGGTTGGACAACGCTACTCTCAGCGAAGCGCTGAAATGGCTGGCCGATAAGGGCATCGAATTCGTCGCCGACAGCTCTGAAATGGGCAATGCGCGAATCACCATAAACCTCAAAAACCAGCCCATCGGCGACTTCCTCGACGCTTTCGCCTCCACGTTCCACGGAAAGTGGTCCAGGCATGGCAACGTCTACAGCTTTTCTCGGGACTTCGCGCCAGGGATGCCGATGATTCCCGGCCAGCCTCCGATGATGGGGCCGTCATCCGAAATGCCGATGATGCCGATGCCCCCGCATGCCCCCGGTGCGCCCTCCATCGAGTTAATGCCGAAGCTCGACAAAGAGCTCCAACTCGAGCTTAAGGATTTGCCCGAAATCGAGCTTGGAGACCTGAAGGAGCTCAAAGGCCACAATTTGGATTTAAAGGACCTCGCCAAGCTTCAAGAGCTCGGACCGATGATCGAGAAGGAGCTAAAGCTTCACCTCGACCAAAAAGATATGGACGAGCTAATGAAGGAAGGCGCAACGATTCACCAGCTCAAGCCCGACGACATCGCCAGGCTTGAGGAACTTTCGCCGATGATCCAGAAGCAACTGGAGCACGTCAAGGATCTTCACCTCGACCAGAAGAAAATGGAAGAGCTGATGAAGGCCTATCCGAAGGCTTCTGACCCGGAAACGATGGAACGACTCAAAGCCCTCAAAATGAAGCTTCAGGACGAGACTTTGCTTCCACAGTTGGCTGTTGCGCAGCGCGCGGATATCGGCAAGCTAATCGGAAGCCTTTCCGCACGTCAGCTTGAGATCCAGAAGAGCAAGGGATACCTCACGCCGAAAGACCTCACGCCCGAGCAGCGAGCCATGTTGGGACGGCTTCCCGAAGGCGGAACCTGGTCGATCGCATACGAGATCGACGGCAAGAAACTTACGATCCGCTCAAAGTAGATCGCACGACGCGCCCCCGGTCTCTTCAGCTGGTCGGGGGCCGTTTTGCGTTTGGGTCACAATGTATGGCCCGATGAAGAAAGTCCTCGCCGTTGTCGGCACGCGGCCCGACGCCATCAAAATGGCGCCCGTGATCCTCGAACTCAAGGCCCAAGCCGATCTGACGACGGTCGTGATCGCCTCGGGGCAGCATCGGGAAATGCTCCAGCAGGTTTTCCACGCGTTTGGCGTGGCCGCAGACCGAAACTTCGACGTCATGAAGGATGGTCAAACCCTCGCGTATCTGACCGCTTCAATTTTAGATGCGCTCGATCAAGCGATTGCGGAGGAGATTCCCGATATGGTCGTCGCCCAGGGGGATACGACGACGACGTTCGTCGCCGGCCTCGCCGCCTTTTACCGGCGAATGCCCTTTGCTCACGTCGAGGCAGGACTCCGTACGGAGACGGTTGAATCGCCTTTTCCGGAAGAGCTAAACCGCCGAATCGTCGGACAGATCGCTGCTCTGCATTTCGCTCCTACCCAAAATGCGGCCGACAATCTTCTAAAAGAAGGAGCCTGCCCGGAATCGGTTTTTGTCACAGGCAACACATCCATTGATGCAATTTTGCAAGCGACGGGAGGGGGCGACGGTCAAACTCCATTCAGCTCGGAAAGAATTATCCTCGTAACCACGCATCGGCGCGAAAACTGGGGCGAACCACAACGCGAAATTTGTCGAGGCATAAAGCGCATTCTCGACGCCTTTCCGGACGTTCGCGTGATATTGCCGATGCACCGCAATCCGGTCGTTAGGGAAATGTTGCAGGATGAACTCGGCAAAGACGGTCGCGTAGCGCTGATCGAGCCGCCCGAATATTGGGAATTTGCAAGCTTGATGAAGCGAGCCCACCTCATCCTCACCGACTCAGGAGGCGTGCAAGAAGAGGCGCCCGCTCTCGGCAAACCGGTTCTTGTTCTTAGGAACGAAACGGAGCGGCCGGAAGGAATAGAGGCCGGAAACGCCAAGCTCGTAGGTACGGACGAAGACGCCATATTCGCAGCGGCGAGTTTGCTCTTATCAGATGAAGACTTATATTGCAAAATTGCCCAGTCGCGAAATCCCTACGGCGACGGGCTAGCAGCGAAGCGAATTGTCGCTCAAATTCGCCGCTATTTGGAATTGCCGTTCGACGACGAAGCTCCCTTTAAATAAAAAATCCCGTCGACGAATTCGCCGGCGGGATTGAGATGGGTTGTGTTTAGCGGAACCACATCGTAAGGCCGAACTGGATCGTTGTGTAATCCTGATCGTCCAATTCGCCGATAACGAGTTCGGGGGTGAACGAGATATTCGGGCGAATAAAATAATGAAGGCCAAGGGCGCCCGCGAGGCCGTCGGCATCGCTTCCTCCGCCATCGAAGCGGACGAAACGAATGCCAACGTAAGGGTGCATGTTCGGATCGTTCATGCTGCGCATGAAGTAATAGTTGCCGCCGAGCGAAAGCCCGGTCAGATTATCCCCGCCAATGTTCGTGTAGGTAATCCCCGCCATGCCCTCCAGCACGGTCGTAAAGAAATACGAACCGAAAAGGTTGAGATTCGTCGTGTCGTCGCCGTCGATGCTGGAAAAGCTTCCGGAGAGACTCGCCGTCACCGCTCCTTGGTGCGGACCGGTTACTATGTTGTCGTTTTGCGCCGAGCAAATAGCCGGCATGGCGAGCGCGAGCGCCGCCAAGAAATACATTTTCATTTGATGGATTTCCTCCGTTATTTCACAGAAGGCGCACTGGCGTGCACTCCCCCGGTTGCAAAATATTGACACAGCCTAACAACGAAAGTCAACGTCAAGGCAGTTCCGGCGAAGGTTTCCCCTGGGCGCAGGCTCCCGGCCCTTTTCGCCGTTGCACGGCCGCCTTAACGCGCTCGATTTCTTGCGGGGTGACGGCTTTCTCAAAACTGCGGTAGCCTGCAAGGCCAAACCCATGCTTTGCGGCCAATTGCCGCATCTCCTCCACCTGCTCTACCGCCACATCCTTTCCGAGAGTGTACGAAACCGGCCTGTCCTCGAGGGCAAGGAGCATCGTTTCGCTCATGCACGCATAGGCGGTTTCCGGCGGAAAACCAAATTCCATTCCGAACTGCACGCCCCCGGGAACGGCGACCACGCCCCCCTCGATCACAAGAACGTCATCTCGCTCTTTTGCGACGCGAACGCTAACGTCTCGCGGTCGCGCCACGTCGCAGACCACAGCGCCGCTTTTCAAGTGCTCTGGGCCGATAACGGCTCCCTCGGCGCTCGTCACCGTGACGATAACGTCGGCATCTCGGACGGCGTCTACCGACGTCGATGCAACAACCGAACCTCCGAGCTCCGCGGCGAGCTCTTCGGTGCGCGCGGCATCTCGGCCCACAACGATCGTCCGCTCGAATAGGGGAGCCATGAGCTCTGTGCAGGTCCGACCGATCGAGCCGGTCGCGCCGACAATGGCGAGCGTCGCTTTGTGCGTCTCGATCCCCATCATCTTCGCCGCGTCGAGCGCGCCATCGATGGCGGTCGCTACCGTGTAGCTGTTACCGGTCGTTACGGCGATTGGGCTGCGCTCGGCGATCGTCTTCCCACCGTCGCCTACCACAGCCGTAAAGGCCCCCAAACCAATCACCTTGGCGCCCTGTTCGGCAGCCAGCTCGCAGCATTCCACGATCCTCCGATAAACGAATTCGAGCGGCAGCTCCAGCATCATTTTCGGCGTCAATGGGCATCCGATGAACCAGCCCTTCGTTTCGGCGCCGGTGAGCGACCGCACCCCGGTGATCTCGCTCAAGACCATGGGATGTTTCTGCCGCAGGAACCATTCGATAAAGCCTTCCGGCATAAAGCGCGCGAACGGGTATTTGCGGGCTACGTCCCGCTTAGCATCGATGGGATGAACGACAAAGGCGAACGGGGTCATGGGGCTACCCTTTCTTTTCTTCCGCCAGCCGCCGCCCTTCAACCTCGTTTTTCGCGATGTATTCCTGCCACACGCTCGGCACGTCGGTGTCGACGAAAATCGCGGTAACCGGGCATTCCGGCTCGCACAGCCCGCAGTCTATGCATTCGTCCGGATTGATATACAAAATATCCTCGGCCTCGTAAATGCAATCTACGGGACACACAGTAACGCACGACTTGTCTTTTACGCCAATGCAAGGCTCGGTAATAACGTAGGGCATGCTCGATCGGGCCGCGAATGGGCGGCAGGAAGAATCTACCCGTTCGGTAAGCTTTAGCGCGTGATTCGGGCTTCAATCTTGGGGAGCGGCAGCTGGGGAACCGCGCTGGCGATCCATCTGGCGCGCAGTGGTACCCAGGTTTCGCTTTGGGGCCGCGACCCGGCGGAGATCGAGTCTCTGCGCGAAAACCGCGAGAACGTCCTCTATCTCCCCGATTTTGACTTGCCTCCTGAAATCGAGCCCGTCGAAGTCTTGCCTGCCGAAGCCGATTTTTGGATCATCGCAGTCCCCAGCGAGGCGCTTCGAGAGGTCTGCCAAAAGCTTCCCAGTGATTGCGTCGTAGTGATCGCAACCAAGGGCCTCGAGCAGGAAACTTCGCTTCGCATGAGCCAGGTCCTCGCCGCGGAAAGGCCAGGTGCGCGGATTGCCGTTCTGAGCGGCCCGAACCTGGCGGTCGAGCTTGCCGGGGGGATCCCCACGGCCACTGTTATCGCCTCAGATAATGACGAACTCGCCGAGAGAGTGCGCGAGCAATTCATGGCGAAATCTCTTCGCGTCTACACCAGCTCCGATGTCGTTGGCGTCGAACTTGGCGGTGCGCTGAAAAACGTCATGGCCATTGCTGCCGGCATGAGCGACGGGCTCGGTTTCGGAAACAACACGAAAGGCGCACTTCTCGCCAGAGGTCTCCACGAAATGGCATCTCTGGGATCGGTCCTCGGCGCTCGGGCAAAGACCTTTATGGGCCTGTCAGGCGTCGGTGACCTCTTCGCCACCGCCGCGAGCGTTCTCAGTCGAAATTACCGTATCGGCAGAGCTTTAGGCGCGGGTGAGCAGCTCGACGACGCTTTGCACGAGCTTGGCCAAGTTGCGGAGGGCGTTCCCACAACGCATGCCGCCGTCGCACTCGCCGATCGCCTCTGCGTCGACGTTCCCCTCATGCAGGCGGTAGCGGCCGTTCTCGAAGGCGAATCCAAGCCGCTGGACGCAGTTTCCGGATTGATGCAAAGAACGCCCCGCAGCGAGTGATGTCCTCAAACAGCCGAGCGTAGAGCCGACGTCCGCGTCGGCAAAATCAAACCTCGAAAGCCCACTCGCTTCGCAAAATCGAGCAGAGAACAAATGACCGCGCGGTGCCCTTTACGATCATGTCCTCCCGAAGCGTCCCCTCCGGCGTCATTCCGGCCTTAATCATTACGCGCGTGCTCGCAGGGTTGCGAGTGTCTGCGCGTGCGCAAATCCTGTTAAGCCCAAGGTCCTCGAACCCGTAGCGAATCAGTCGCTTCGCGATTTCCGTGCCGAGCCCGCGCCCCCAATAATCGGGATGGAGAACGTAGCCGAACTCGCCCTTCGAATGTGCAGGAACAGGCGTAATTCCGCACCCCCCGATCAGCTGCCCACCATCCCGCAGCGTTACGGCGTAGCCGTGCTCGGGCGACGTTTTCGTGTATTCCAAGAAGGCTTCGGCATCCGCAATCGAAGTGTGCTGCACAAACAGCATGTACCTTGCCACCTCCTCGATGGAAGCATACGCGTAAACCGCCGCCGCATCCTCTTCGGGCCGCCATGGCCGCAGCAAGAGCCGTTCCGTCTCAAGCGTGGGAATGTCGAGCATCGAACAGATTCTATCCGTTAGAATTCCGGTTATGGCGAAGCTTGCGGTTATCACCGGCGGACTGGGCGCATTGGGTCACGGCGTTACAAGTCGCTTTGAGAAGGATGGCTGGCGCCTCGCACTCTCTGCCGCCCACGAAGCGGAAAGGGCGGCTCACAAGGGCTCCGGATCCGTCGACGTGGTGGATCTCACCGACCTCGTCCAGGTCCAGGAATGGGCGAACCGTTTGGAGAATGTCGACGCCCTCATACTTCTCGCGGGGGGATTCGCGATGGGCAATCTCGGCGAAATGACCAACGACAAGTTCGATCAGCAGTTCGATATCAACGCCCGCACGGCGTTCAACGCTCTGAGCGCTTTCGCGGCCAAATTGAGTCGCGGCGCATCGGTCGTCCTCGTCGGCAGCCAAGCCTTCTCAGGAGCCAAAGGAATGTCCGCGTACGCGGCTTCCAAGGCGGCGGTCGTCAGCCTTATGAAGAGCGCCTCGCTGGAGTTCAAGCCGCGAAGCATCCGCGTCAATGCTATCCTCCCCGACACGATCGACACGCCCGCGAACCGTGCCTCGATGCCGAATGCCGATTTCGAAAAGTGGCAAAAGCCCGACGAGGTGGCGGAAGCCATCGGCTTCCTCTGCTCCGATTCCTCGAAGATCGTCAGCGGCAACGCCATACTCCTAGGCCGCGTTTAGGAGTAGCCGTTCGGGTGCGCTTTGCGCCATTCCCAAGCCGTTCGAACCATCGTTTCGAGATCGGGATGCCTCGGATTCCAGCCTAGGCATTCGCGAATCTTTTCTGAAGATGCGACGAGTTTCGCCGGATCTCCGTCACGCCGCGGAGCGTTCTGGAAGGGAAGAGGATGCCCAGTCACCTGCCGAACCGTCTCGATAACCTGCAAATTCGAATATCCCTCCCCGTTGCCCATGTTGAAGGCCTGACCTCCGATCCGGCCGATATTCTCCAAAGCGAGCACATGAGCATCGGCGATATCTCCAATGTGGATGTAGTCCCTCACACAAGTTCCATCGTCGGTCGGATAATCCGTTCCAAAAAGCGAAAACGACTCGCGCTCGCCGAGCACGACTTCGAAAAGAATCGGAATGATGTGCGTTTCCTTCTCGCGGCTCTCCCCGCGCTCCTTAGTTGCGCCGCACGCGTTGAAATAACGAAGCGACACCGGCATGATCTCGTATCGCTCATACCAGGAAAGCACACGTTCGAACATGAGCTTGGACTCGCCATAGGCGTTTACGGGCTTCTTGGGCGCACTTTCCGCGATCGGAATGGTCTCCGGCTCTCCATAGACCGCGGCGGTCGAAGAGAACACGATCCGCTTCGTCCCCGCGATCCGCATGGCGTCCAGCAGATTGATGCCCCCCGTCACGTTCGTGCGAAAGAATTTTCCAGGATCGGAGTCGTCGATCGACGCTTCCGCCGCCAAATGCACGACAGCGTCGGGAGCCACCCGCCGCAAAGTCTGGAATAGCTCATCTCTTTCCAGAAGATCCCCTTCGATGAACTCAGACTCGGAGGGTACGGCGCCGCGATTGCCGCTTTGCAGATTGTCGAAGCCCACGACCTGATGGTCCGCCTCGAGAAGCCTCTCCGCAACCACGCTTCCGATGTAACCCGCAACTCCAGTAACGAAAACTTTCATTCGGCGGATTATGTAAGCTTAGCGCCGTGCTGCACCCGAAACTGCCTTCCCCCGGCGGAGCATTGCGCTCCCTGCTGGCAAATGGCCCCATCATCGCTCCCGGCGTTTACGACGCCATCACGGCGAGATTGGCCGAAAGAGCTGGCGCGAAGGCCATCTACCTTAGTGGCGCGGGCGTGACGAACAGCATGACGGCCCTGCCTGACATCGCGCTCATCACGCAAGACGAAATGGCCCGCCAAGCAAACTACGCCTGCTCTGCCGTCCAGGTCCCTGTTTTCGCCGATGCGGATACAGGTTATGGCGACACGTGGAACGTCCGGCGCACGGTTTCCGAATTCGAGCGCGCCGGCCTTGCCGGCCTCCACATCGAAGACCAACTCGCTCCCAAGCGTTGTGGCCACCTTGACGGCAAGGAAGTCATACCGGCAGCCGACATGTGCAAAAAGATTCGCGCCGCCGTGGACGCGCGAAGCGATCCGGCTTTTTTCATCATCGCCCGAACCGACGCGCGCGGCGTAAACGGCTTGGACGACGCCATCGAACGAGGAAAGACATACGTCGGCGCTGGAGCCGACTGCATTTTCCCGGAGGGCCTCCAGAGCGAGGACGAGTTCGAGGCATTTCGCAAGGCCGTCCCGGGCCCACTTCTAGCCAACATGACCGAGTTCGGCAAAACGCCGATTATCCCGGCCCTGCGGTTTCACGACCTCGGCTACGAAATCGTTATCTTCCCGATGACGGCGTTTAGGGTGATGCTGAAGGCTGTATCCGATACCTACGACGCCCTTTTGCGGGACGGCACGCAGCATAGCCTTCTGAATCGGATGCTCACGCGCAAAGAACTCTACGACCTTATCGAATATCCCGAATACGAGCGCATCGACAAGGGAGATGCCGAAAGCCCCTAATCCGGTACAATGAAGCTCCCGACGGAGCCGCGCAATTCACATGGCGAACTCCGTCAGAACGAAGGAGTTCAATGGCAGCCACATCACAGTACAGCCCCGGTCTCGAAGGCGTCATCGCCGGCATTTCCAAGATTTCCGATATCGATGTCGAGAAATCGCGTCTCATTTACCGCGGCTACGATGTGCATGAGCTGGCCAAGCAGGGCAGCTTCGAAGAGGCCGCCTATCTGCTCATTTACGGAAAACTGCCCACCGAGGGTGAGCTTGGCGACTTCCGCGCCGATCTGGCCGCCGAGCGTGCGGTCCCCGACTACGTTTACGACGCCATCGCCGCAGTTCCCAAGAACGCGCACCCCATGGATCAGCTCAAAGTCGGCGTCGCCGTCATGGCAGCCGGCGATCCGGACTACGCCGCTTCACCCACCGATCACGAAGCGAACGTCCGTAAGGCAATCCGGCTCACCGCGAAGATGGGCGCGCTCGTCGCCAACGGATGGCACATCGCGCATGGCGAACCCATCGTCCAGCCGCAAGGCGGATTGGATACGGCGGCAAATCTTCTTTACATGCTGAACGGCAAGGAAGCCGACGAATTTACCGTCTCCACAATGGACACTTCGCTCGTCCTCTATGCGGAGCACGGCTACAACGCCTCGACCTTCGCGGCGATGGTCACGGTTGCGACGCTAAGCGATATTTACAGCGGAATCGTTTCCGCGATCGGCACACTCAAAGGCAATCTCCATGGCGGCGCCAACGAAAAGGCCATGGAAATGATGATGGAAATCGGCAGCCCCGAAAATGCCGAAGCCTGGATTCGAGACGCCCTTGCTACGAAGAAGAAAATTATGGGCTTCGGCCACCGCGAATATCGCATCAGCGATTCACGTGCCGGCATTATGGGGGAAATGGGCAAAGAGGCCGCCCGCCGGACGGGCAACGAAAAATGGGCGCAGATGGCCGAAGTCATCGAGAAAGTGATGAAGGACGAAAAAGGCCTTTTCCCGAACGTCGATTTTCCTGCCGCATACGCGTATTATTCGCTTGGAATTCCCATTCCGCTTTACACACCGATTTTCGCCGTCAGCCGAATTACCGGCTGGTCCGCGCATATTATCGAGCAGCTCGACAATAACCGCCTGATTCGCCCCAAAGCCATCTACGAAGGCGAATCCCTCCGCCCCTACGTCCAAATCGCCGATCGTTCCTAGCGGATAATCAACAACTTGTAAACCACGCAATGCCACCCTGCGCGCCGAATGTGGCCGCAAACGGCCGCACAGAATGCTGGGCCGAGAACCGAAGAGCGGGGCCACGACCGCGCCGGCCAGCCACGCCCGAGCCTGGTTCCACGTAGAAAGAACAGGAGACGCAATTAATGAGAGCCGACTTTAACCAGCAGCAGTCAGTAACCATCCCGCCGCCCGAGCGAGTAACTTTGCCCCCCAAGAATCGCGTCGACATGCTCGTTCCGGCCATTATAAAGGAAGAAATGCGTCGCACCAACGCTCCCGTCACCCTGGAAAAGATCCAAATAATCGGAAACTACGTTCCAAGAAGGTGCGGAATCGCAACGTTTACGACGGACCTCACAGAAGCGATTGCCGCCGAATTCCCACGGGTCGGCATCTCGACGGTGGCCATAAACGATATCGAAACTGGGTACGAATATCCCGGTCGCGTCGGCTTTGAAATAGCGGAAAAGGACCTCGGCGGCTACCACCGCGCCGCCGATTTTCTCAACATAAACGATGTCGACGTCGTGAGTCTCCAGCACGAATACGGCATCTACGGAGGCAAGGCGGGTAGCTACATCCTCCAGCTTATGTCGGAGCTTAGGATGCCCATCGTCACCACGCTTCACACGATCTTGCGAGAACCGAATCCCTTCCAAAAAGAGGTCATGGACAAGATCATCGAACTTTCGGAACGGGTCGTGGTCATGAGCGAAACCGGCGCCGGCTTTCTGCGCGAGGTCCACGGGATCGACGAATCGAAGGTCCAGGTCATACACCACGGAATCCGCGACGTTAGGTTCGAATCTACACGAGCCTACAAAGAGCGGCTCGGCGTCGCCGGGGATCAAGTCATCCTCACCTTCGGCCTGCTCGGTCCCGACAAGGGAATCGAAAATGTAATCCAAGCGCTGCCGAAGATAATCCTAAAGCATCCCAACACGGTCTATATGGTTGTCGGAGAGACGCATCCCAATATCCGCGCGCACCACGGCGAAACTTACCGCCTCGGCCTCGAACGCCTTGCACGCGAGCTGGGTGTCGCTTCGCACGTGGTTTTTCATAATCGCTTCGTCAGCGACGCGGAGCTCAAAGAATTCCTGGGCGCCGCCGACGTTTACACCACGCCCTACCTCAAGCTCCAGCAAATTACCTCCGGTACGCTCGCCTACGCGGTGGGCTCCGGCAAGGCCGTCGTTTCCACGCCGTACTGGTATGCCGAAGAACTCCTCGCCAATGGCCGCGGAATTCTGGTGCCGCCGGCGGATCCGCAGGCGATCGCCGACGCGATCATCGAGATACTGAGCAACGACGGTTTGAGGCGGTCGATGCGCCGCAAAGCCGCGGACTTTGGTAGACAAATGGTATGGCCATCGGTTGCCAGGCAATACATGGCTGTATTGGAAGAGGTTGTCGCCAAAGGTGGCCGACGCAAACAGCGGTTTCACACGAAGACACTCGACCTTAGGCCGGCCAGCTTGCCGGACGTCAACCTGTCGCACCTGCGCCAAATGACGGATGACACGGGCATGCTGCAGCATGCAACCTACACGGTTCCCAATTACGACGAAGGCTACTGCGTCGACGACAATGCCCGCGCGCTGACCCTCATCACGCTGCTCGACGAAGATACTTACGAAGCCAAAGACCTGCGCCAGCTAACGTCGCGATATCTGGCATTCCTAAATCACGCTTTGAATAAGGAAACCGGTAAGTTCCGAAATTTCCTCTCCTACGACAGGCGGTGGCTGGAAGATGAAGGCTCGGAGGACAGCCATGGCCGCGCCATCGAGGCATTGGGCAGAGTGGTGGGCCGGTCGTCGAGCGATGCCGCTCGTGGCCTCGCAAAACGGCTATTTGATCATGCGCTGCCTGCCGTCACCGATTTTTCTAGCCCCCGAGCTTGGGCGTTTTCGCTCGTCGGAATCGAGGAATATCTTCGCTCCTTCATGGGCGACAGCCGGGTCGAGCAGGTCCGCGAAACGCTTGCCAACAGGCTTTTTGAAATTCGCAACCGGACGACCGGCGAAGATTGGCCATGGTTCGAGGAATACCTCACGTATTGCAACTCGATCTTGCCGCATGCGCTGCTTGTTTGCGGGCAATGGATGGGCCGAGGGGACATGGTCAGCGCCGGGCTGGCGTCGCTCGAATGGCTCGCCGATCTCCAGCGCTCGACCGATGGGCTCTTCTGGCCGATCGGCTCCAACGGCTTCTACAGTCGTGGATCGACCCGCGCTGAGTTTGACCAGCAGCCCGTGGAGGCCGGGGGCA
>DASSBY010000067.1:0-13759 GCA_035698285.1 Fimbriimonadales bacterium
TTTAGCAGCATTCGGAGGCTGCTTCTTCGTTTTCATGGAGGTAGTCGGAGAGGGCCCTAAGCGCGTCGCGGTCGACGCAGCAAAAGACGTTCTTTCCTCGTTTCTCGGTATGGATGAGGCCGGCGTTGCGAAGCTCCTTGAGGTGGAAGCTCATGGACGTGGTGATTTTTTTGTCTCCCATGACCTGCCCGCAAACTTCGCTTATGGTCGGTCCCTCGAAGGCGTGGACATCGCCCTCGTCGTCTACGGTCGCGCAGCAGTAAGAGCGGAGGAATTGGAAGATGCTGAGCCGCGTGGGGTCGCCCAACGCCTTGAACATCCGGGCGATCTGTCTGTGCTGATCCATGGACGCTACTTTACCACATACTTCTATATTTATAGAACTGGGCTTCAAGCCGACAATCGGCCGTGCTTGGCGGCGGGCGTCCCGTCTTCAATGAGACTCGGCACTACCACGCCGCACCGTTTGGGATGCAGCTCAGTTGGGAGAGCGCTGCAGAGGTCGTGGGTTCGAATTCAAAATCTCCACTGATCTACAAATACTCGCGAGCTACGACAGGGCTTTGCGCAGTGCGGTCTTGAATACTGCCGGCTGCTCTATCCACGGAAAATGGCCGCACTGCTCTATCCAGGTGAGCTTCGTCTGGGGCAAAAGCGCCTTGATCTGGAACGCCGTCGAGGCGTCGATCGGGTCCTGCCTGCCCTGGATCAAAAAGGACGGGCCCTTGTATTTGCCAAGTGTGGGCGTAACGTCGTAGAACTTCATGAGGGGCTGGAAGATGCCGCGATTGAGTCGCAGCTTCGCGAACTCTCCCGCTTTCATTTTGAGCGCCGTCTTCCGCGAATAAAAATAGCCTGGCGCCATGGCGACCAGTTGCGCAACGGCCCTTGTTTCTGCATCTTCAATCTTCGACGCTTCGTTCATTTCCGCCAAGTCCTCATCGGTCAGGCGCATCCGCAAGTTGTCGCTGAACGCGTGTTGAAATTTGAGGTCCGGGCCGCCCGAATCTAGCAGGACGAGCTTGCCGGTTCGCTCGGGATGGGCCGCTGCGAAGGCTTGGGCCAACATGCCTCCCCAAGAATGCCCAACCAAGATCAGTTTTGCAACTCCCAGGTTCTTTCGCAGGGCTTCCAGGTCGGCCACGGCAGTTCGGATGTTTATCGTCTTTTCTGAAATGGCCGTTTTGGCGTTGATCGGCGACTTGCCGGTGCCCCACTGATGAAAGAGGATCGCAGTCCCTTGATCTTTGGCCAAGTCGAAAACCGCCCTCATGTATTCGGCATCCAGACCAGGCCCGCCCGCAAGGATGACGATCGGCCTTCCTTTGCCCGCAGCCTCATACACGAGCCGATGGCCCGCGCTGACAAAGCTCTTCTCCAAAACATCGGTCGACGAAACGAAATTGAGCGCGAGGGCGCACACGGCCAAGGTGATCATGGAGCCGAGTATACGCCGCCGGCGCATGCCGTCGAATCACGCGCCGTAACTGGGCAGCTCTTGGCGCTCGACACGCTTCTCTTGCGCGGGCTCATCCGTGATTCCGGCTTGTCCGTCGAGGAATTCAAGGGCGCTGCTGTAGCTGTGCACCCACCGTGGTAGGATTTATGAGTGTTTTTTAGCCACGACCGAGCCGGCGGGATGCGCTTCTTCGGGTGCTTTGCGCTCTTTTGTGGTGCGGTCGTCTTTACGTTTGCGGTGATTGAATTCCAGCGGGACCGCGATCTAAGAAGCCGAGGCGAAACGGCGTCTGCCGTCGTCGTCGGTCGAGACACTGAAACCGAAGATTCCGATGGCAATCGGATCACAAAATATAGGATACGCGCGCGCTATCGCGCGGGCAGCCGCCAAGTCGAAAGGGAGTTTCCCGTTTCGTCGGCAATGTATTCGGTACACCCCACGGGCTCGCAGATCGAGCTTGTCTTCGACCCCGGCGATCCCGCTTCTGCCAGGCTTTCTGAAGACTTGCGCTCCGGTGCGGGATATCTGCTGCCAGGCGGTCTCGGAGTCGCTCTCTTGACCGTGGGCCTGGGATTCCTGATCGCAGCGAACATCGTCAAGGCTAGGGACCAATCGGAGGCAGATGTCCCAAGCTTGGAAGAAGCGCTTGCGCGGGCCCGGCTCAAGCGGTAGTTCCGGCAGTAGTGAAAGTTGTCGGAAAACCTGCAATCGCTTGAATCGCAGGTTCGAATTTAGTTGCCCGCGATCAGGGGCTCGTTGAGCGTCGCACAATGTGGGCCGCCTCCGCTCCAAGTAAACGGAGTCGCGTTCACGAAGCGAATCGTTCTGCCTGGAAATGCGCTGGCGATGACCTTGCGCACGCGTTCTTGTGTTTCGTCCGGCGTCCCGTCCTCGACAAAGCTGGGCACCACCACAACCTTGTTGGAAACAATAAAGTTGAGGTAGCTCGCGGCGGCGACTTCGAACAGCTTGTCGCCGGCCATTCGCCCCTCCTGCTTCGGGAAGAGTACTTCGTTCCAGCGAGACTTGGTATCCGAAGGAGGCGCCAACACGACAGGCCGGGTGATCGGCGTTGGCGTGGGCACTTTCAAAATGCGGAAAGGTTTCCCGTCTTGATCTCTCGCGTTCAGCAGGATTCGGTAATTCCTATCCATGCGCTCTTTGTTGACCTCTTCGACAGGATTCTTTGGTGGGTGGTCGACGTACGCAAGCAAGATCGTGTGCGGATCCGCAAACCGAACAAACTCGTCGGTGTGCCCACCCGCGCCCTTGCCGACGAAATTTCCACGAATCGTCGCCGTCATATGAGGATCCTCAGCAGCCCCGTCATAGAGCCAAATCACTTTTTTCACCCCCGGCATCCTGAGCAATTCGCGCTCAATTCCATCACGGGTTAAGGAAGGGTGCCGTTTTCGGGCAAGCCGCTCGCTGATGAGAAGCGCGCCCTTCCCGTTCACCTCAAATGTGGCGTTCTCCAGGGATAGTGGAGACTTCGTGACACTCGCTCCTGTCGCGCGTGCGAAAAAGTCGTCCAGCCCGTCGTCGCTGGGGTCGAGGTAAGAAAGAAATTCCTTTTTAGTTTCTAGATCTTTCGCGAAAACGTCTTCGCACCAAGCCGCCAATCCGTACAAGCTCCATTTAAGATCGATAATCCCAAGCTTGCGGCCAACGGTGAACACCGTCGCGTCGCGCAGAAAGAGTGTTGCGCCCTTGTCGGTGAAGTACTGGATTTGCTCAGGGTTGACGCCGTGCTTCTTGAGACCGGACTTTGCCGCCTTGACATCGACGTCGTTCTCCAGCAGCATTTTTATTTTCACATGCGGCCGCAGAGCCTTTACCAGGTCCGCCGTCACTCGCATAAAGTCTTCCCTGTTGGTCTCCGCGCTGAGCCACACCGCAGCTTGGGGCTCGAATTCCCCTGGTTGCCGGACAGCCACGGCTCCGGTGACGGTTATCAAGCACACGATTGAAAATAAGTTCATTTCTTAAGTTATCCGGGCAGATTATAGCAATCGAACGCCGATCCTTCGAATCTATCACCGCCATCGGCCACGGAATTGGGCTAATCCGTCATACGAAGGCAAATGAACGATCTCAACCGACGCCGCAAGCGCCATCGCCGGCGTGGCTGGGATTGCGGCTTTGCTTATCCTTTGCCCGAAGCAGAAGCGAGGAGGATAAGCGGACGCTGACGGGCGCTATCAGCGGAGTTGGAGCCGCCTTCTGCGCTTGTGTACATTCAGGTAGCGAAAGTCGTCGGATAGGCTGCGGACGCTTCGTTCTGCGCCTTTCGGAATTACGAGGATATTTCCTGCGGCCAGCTCATGCGTAACGCCGTCCGTCTCCGCGACGCCGTTCCCCGCGAAAACGACCATGATCACGTCGACCTCCGCATTAACATGCGCCGCGATTTCATGCCCCTTCGGCCAGGATAAGAGCGTCGCATTCAGGTCCTCCGTCTCGCGGCCAACCACGGGGCCGGGTCCTTCGCCGGCGAGCGCGTCGATCAATTCCGCTTCCATGCTTTTCATTTTGGCGATATTCATCGCCGTGGTAAATTGCCGATGCTAAGTGATTTCGTACTCCGAAGCCCTAGATCTAGTTCTGGCCGAACCGCTAAAGCTCGCGGCGGAAACGGTAGAGGTGGCGAAAGCGCATTGGAGGTTTTTGGCGCGCGAAGTTAGAGCGCCGTTACCTTTGCCCCGATTCGACAATTCGAGCGTCGACGGGTACGCGTTTCCCAGTCTCGGCCCGGAAAGGCGGTTTCGAATAGTCAACGTGAGCGCCGCAGGCGACGCGAATTTCTCGCATGTCTTGCCCGGGCAATGCTGGCGCGTATTTACCGGTGCGCCCGTTCCGCCGGGCACGTACGGGGTCGCGATGCAGGAAGACGTTCGAATCGACGGCGACTGGGCAGAGCCGGGTGACGTTCACGAGGGGCAGTTCATCCGCAGGGCCGGCGAGGAGTTCAAAGCCGGCGATGTCATCCTTTCCGCGGGGGGCCTTTTGACGCCGGCAGCGACAGCCCTTGCGGCGAGCGTCGTTTCGGAAGTCGAAGTGAGCCGCTTGCCAAGAGTGGCGCTCCTAATCACAGGCAGCGAAATCGCGCGGCACGGCGACGAGCTGGAGGCCGGCCAGATATTCGAATCGAACAGCTTCGCGATTTCTGCCGCTTTGTCCAGATTGCGAATCACCCCATGGAGCGTCCAGTTTGTTGGAGATGACCGCACGGAGACAATCGCCGCCGTTCGCGGAGCCATTGAAAATTGCGACATCCTCATCGTGACCGGCGGCGTCAGCGTCGGAGATCGCGACTTTGTCAAATTCGCTTTCGAGGAGTGCGGCGTCGCGCAAGTCTTCTGGCGAGCCGCACTCAAGCCCGGCAAGCCGGTGTATTTCGGCCGCCTCCCCGAGAAGGCAGTTTTCGGTCTCCCCGGCAACCCGATGTCCGCACTTGTTACGTACACGCTCCTCGTCGAGCCATTCCTGAAGGCCGGCATGGGCGCCCTCGAACCTGAGCCGTGCCGAATATCGACGACCATTCTGGAAGATTTCCGTCACGCGCCGGGCAGAACGGAGTTCGTTCCGGGCGTTTTCGAAGAGAGCGGCGTTCGCCCCATCCAGGGCCAAGGCTCGCACATGCTCGGCGGCCTCGCGCGCGCTAACGCGCTGATCGACATACCCTCTGACTGCGAACTTGTCCCCGCGGGCTCGGTAATCCATGCGATTCCGTTCGGCGTCAATTAGGCGGCATGATATAGTAAAATATCCCCGTCGCCGAGGAGCGTTGCGATCCTCGATAGGACCAGGCTCGGCGGCATGGTAGGCAACGGCGCTCGCAAACCGGGTTTGCGGGCTTTTCTTTTGCCCGGAATCCAACGGAGCAAAAACCATGATATCGACGCAAGATTTCCAAGTAGCTGACCTGTCACTTGCCGCCTGGGGCAAGAAAGAGATGAAGATCGCCGAGACTGAAATGCCCGGCTTGATGGCCATCCGCGACGAATTCGCATCGCAGCAGCCGCTTATGGGCGCGCGGATCGCAGGCTCGCTGCATATGACGATCCAAACCGCCGTCCTGATCGAAACTTTGAAGGCGCTGGGAGCGGAAGTCCGATGGGCCTCCTGCAACATTTTCTCGACGCAGGACCATGCGGCCGCCGCGATCGCCGAGGGAGGGACGCCGGTATTTGCCTATAAAGGCGAATCCCTCGAAGAATATTGGCAGTTCACCCACCGAATTTTTGAATGGTCCGACGGCGGCACGCCGAACATGATTCTCGACGACGGTGGCGACGCTACGCTGCTGGTCCTTTTAGGATGCAAGGCCGAAAGCGAGGCTGCCATTCTCGACAATCCTTCGAGCGAGGAGGAGACGGCGCTATTCTCCTCGATAAAACAGAAGCTTGCCGCGGATCCGACATTTTACAGCCGCATCCGCGAAAATATTAAAGGCGTCAGCGAAGAAACGACAACCGGCGTGCACCGCCTTTATGAAATGCAAAGGAAGGGCGAGCTTCCTTTCCCTGCATTTAACGTAAACGATTCGGTTACGAAATCCAAGTTCGACAACCTTTACGGGTGCCGCGAATCGCTCGTCGACGGAATAAAGCGCGCCACCGATATTATGATCGCGGGAAAAATCGCGGTCGTTTGCGGCTATGGCGACGTCGGCAAGGGAAGCGCACAAGCCCTTAAAGCTCTGAGAGCGCAAGTCTGGGTTACAGAAATTGACCCGATCTGCGCCTTGCAGGCTTCCATGGAAGGCTATAAAGTCGTGACCATGGAATATGCGGCGGATAAGGGCGACATTTTCGTAAGTGCCACCGGAAACTACCACGTAATCATCCATGACCACATGAAGGCGATGAAGCACAACGCGATCGTCTGCAATATCGGTCATTTCGACAACGAGATCGACGTCGCATCTTTGTCCGATTACGGCTGGGAAGAGATCAAGCCGCAGGTGGATCACGTAATTTTCCCCGACGGCAAGCGCATCATCCTTCTCGCTAAGGGCCGCCTAATCAATCTGGGATGCGCGACGGGACACCCAAGCTTCGTAATGAGTTCATCGTTTGCCAATCAAGTCCTGGCTCAAATCGAGCTATGGACGAAGAAAGGCGAATACGCGCCCGGCGTTTACGTCCTTCCCAAGAATTTGGACGAAAAGGTCGCCCGACTGCAGCTCACGAAATTCGGCGTGGAATTGACGAAGCTTTCGCAGAAGCAGGCCGAATATATCGGCGTGCCGGTCGAAGGTCCGTACAAGACCGAAACGTATCGTTATTGAAACGAAATCCCCACTCCTCCCTATCCAAAGGAAGGAGTGGGGAACAGGTCTTGCGCTAGGTTCGAAACTTATCCGGGAATTGCGCGACGATTCCGTCGCTGAGCGCGTCCGCCATATGCAGAATTTGCTGATGGACTTTATCGTAGGCGACGATGCTGCCATTCCAGTCGCCTTTTAAATAAGCGACTGCTTCTTCTGTCGTGAGGTTCAGATGGTCGTGCATGTGGTGGCGAATGGCTTCATATTTCCAATTGGTCGGATTGGCGTTGCTAAGGAAATGAGCGATTTGGTCCGCATTGGCAAACCAACGGCGGTTTGCCGACGTTAGCTTCCTCTTGTTATTGGCTTTGGCCGCCAACACGACTTCGGCCGCGATCAGAATGTGGTCCCTAAGCAAGGCGGTCAGTTTATTTCCTCCGGCCGAACCGTAATACGGCTTGACCGCGTTTCCGATCTGGGTCTGGTTGGCGAGGAGGCGCGTCATAACGACCTTCTTGTCGGGAAGATTTTTCGCTGCGCTGACGATATACATTCGCGTCCAAAGCACGTGGTCTTCCCACAGCTTTCGCATTGCGTCGTGAAACGCCGACCTTGGCGCGGACATTTCGGCCATTCGCATCGTGGTTGTTTCTCGATGCTGCGCCGGGGCGGACAGGCTAATGACCAGGCATGTCAAAGCCGTGGCCGCCGCGAGTACTTTTCGATAGTTCTTCATAACGTTTACTCCTGCACCTTAAGTACGCCGCTCACGCCCAAGGCGACCACTTCGTACCCTTTCCCTTCCTTCCACCTAATCCTGGGCGTAGCGTCGCAGCTTCGCCGAAGGTTCCCGGTCGAACAAAACCCTAATGGCTCAGACGACCCTGCAATTCGTCGAATTTGCGCTCGATTTTGTCCAATGTCGCCTGCATTTTCTCGTCCGAGTCTTTGGACTCGTGACTCCCCTTATGAATCAAACTAGCCGTCAAAATCACAAATGCAAGAAGCTGCAAGAATTCCGACTGCCAATTCTCGAACGTCGCCTCCAGCCAATCGTAAGCGTAACCATTGCTGCCAAAGAAAGACGCCGCTTCGCCATGGCTAGCAGCTTCTTGGGCAAATCGAACCCAACCCGAATAGGTTTGCGCTGCCCAGGCGAGGATAAAGAGAATGAAAAGAACAATACTAAGGTTGTAGTCACGCCAAATTCGCTTCATGCCGTTGAATACGTCGGCAGGTTTGCGGTTTAAGACGAAGACATCGGAAGTGGGATTCTCTTTCGGCGCGGCGTCGGCTCCTCATCTCTCACAACCTCGTTATACAGGGAATCCCGTTCGATCGGCACGCGCCCGGCCTCTCGGATCATGGCAACCATGCCCGCCGGATCGAGGGACTGATCCTTCTTGCCCCAAGCTCCGTCCTCATACGTGATTTCGTATTCGAGGACCGTGCCGTCGGCATCGTCCGCGCCATACCACAGAGCGAGCTGCGTGACGGCGGGCGTGTTCATGATCCAAAAGCTCTTCACGTGGTCAAAATTGTCCAACATTAGCCGTGAAACCGCAATATTTCGCAGGTCGTCGTCACCGGTCGGATGCGGAATATCGGCAAGCTCTGTGTTTTCGGGATGGAAGCTAAGCGGCGTCATGCACAGAAAATGGCCTGTTTGATCTTGAAGCTCGCGAAGCTGAATCAAGTGGTCGACCCGCTCGGCGTCGGTCTCGATATGGCCGTAGAGCATGGTCGCGTACTGCCGAAGCCCGAGCTTGGCGGCGACCCGTGCGACTTCTTTCCACTCTTCGCCATTGAGCTTCTTCCCGAAGAGCTCTTCGTGCACACGGTCGCTCAAAATCTCGATTCCGCCTCCGGGGAGTGAGTCGAGCCCGGCCTCCATGAGGTCCCGGAGGGCTCCCTCGATGGTCGTCTTTCCGACACGCGCAATTTCGACGATTTCGACGGCCGTGAACGCCTTTATGTGGATGCCCGGCCGTTCTTCTCGGATAGCGCGCAGGAAGTCCAGGTAATACGAGTAGGGAAGCCTTGGGTTGATCCCGCCCACCGAATGTATCTCGGTGATCGCCAAATCCTTGTGCCGACGAATAGCCTGGCGAACCTCCTGAATCGACATCTCGTAGGGATCCGGCCCGCCTTTTTTGGCATAAAAAGAGCAAAATTTGCAAAATTTGTTGCAAATATTAGTGTAATTGATGTGCTGGTTACGGACGTAGTAGGTCTTGGCGCCGTGCTTGCGCTCCCGCACGATGTTGGCCAGAAAGCCCACGCCGGCGAGGTTCGGCGTTTCGTAAAGCTTCATCCCATCGTCAAACGACAATCGTTCGCCTTCGTCGACCTTTTCGTAAATGGGAAGCAGCTCTTTGCCTAGAATCGCGCCGGGGTTCACTTGCCTCTAGTGTACTCGCTCCGGTGCTAAAATCTTGCCTCCATGGGATCTGCATATACGCCCGGCCTAACAGTGAGCGCCGACCATATCGTCGCCAAAGTCCGTCGCCTTCCGATGAAGGGCGATGTCCTTGTGAAACTAGGCGATCTGGTCGAACCTTCGACGATCGTCGCAAGAACGGAGCTTCCCGGGGCGCTGCAAGCCGTCAAAGTCGCGGAGAAGCTCGGCGTGGAGGCAAAAGACGTTCCGGCGCTTTTGAAAGTCTCGGTCGGTTCTCATGTGGAAATTGGCCAGCAGCTTGCGGAGTCCAAAGGCATTTTCGGAATGTTCAAAACGACGTGCGTTTGCGATTGGGACGGTACGCTCGAATCGCTGACAGACGCGACCGGAACTCTCCTAATCCGCGAAGCGCCTATCCCTGTCGAAATTACCGCGTATATGAAAGGCAAGGTTATTGAGATCATCCCCGAAGAGGGTGCGATTATTGAAACCCGCGGAGCAATGGTGCAAGGAATTTTTGGTGTCGGAGGCGAAAGATTGGGAAAAATCGCCATGGCCGTTTCGAGTCCTAACGAAATATTGGATGACGGGCATATTAAGGATTCGCATAGGGGATGCGTAATTATCGGCGGTTCCGGCGTAACGCTCGCCGCAATGAAAAAAGCGGCATCAATCGGCGTATTGGGTCTCGTGATCGGGGCAATTCGTGATGTCGATTTGACTTCCTACTTGGGCTACGATATTGGCGTCGCCATAACGGGCCAAGAGGCCATTCCCCTAACGATAATCGCAACGGAAGGTTTCGGCACTCTCGCCATGGCCGAACACACATTCAATCTTTTCAAAACTTTGGAAGGGAAGGAAGCCAGTGTAAACGGCGCGACGCAAATTAGGGCCGGCGTAATTCGACCCGAAGTGGTGGTTCCGAGCGAAATCGTGGCCGAGGGTGCTCCAAAAGCCGCCGCGGGTGGCTTGCTTGAAATTGGCACGCCGATCCGCGTCATTCGCGAGCCGTATTTCGGCGCTATCGGAGAAGTCACCGAGCTGCCGGCGGAGCTGCAGGTCGTCGAGTCCGGGACAGAAGTCCGCGTATTGCGCGCCAAATTGTCCGACGGAAGGGGCGCGCTAGTGCCCCGCGCCAATGTCGAGATTATCGCAGGCTAAAGATAGCTGCGATATTCTGCATCGTCCACGTTTTTTCTTTCCGGCAAATGCGGCGGACGCTCACCAGGGTCGATCAGCCGCGCGACGCGCCCCGGAACACCGACTACCACGGCGCCGCGCGGAACATTCTTCGTGACCACAGCGCCCGTGCCGATCACCGCAAAGTCGCCGATTTCGACATTTCCGACGACTGTGCATTTCGCTCCGAGCGTTACCCAATTGCCTATTTTCGGAGCGGCGAGCGTCTGGTCGGCGATTAAATTCACGCCCTGCCACAAATCGCAATAATCCCCCACCTCGACGCTGCCGTTGACGATGACTCCCCCGAGGTGCATGTGCCGACAGCCCTTGCCGATTTTCGCGTCGGAGCTTATCCACGACCCGGCGAATTTCGACGAACTTATGCGCAGACGAAAGAGCCAGAGCCGGAAAAGGACTCGCGCGAAAGGCCCCGGATTGCCGTGCCTAAGGAAATAGCCCACGCGATTAGCTAAAAGCGCGATAGCGCCGGGATGGAGGTACGCCACCTTCCAATAGCGCAGCCACATTGCGAACGGCGACCCACCGATCCTCTCCTGCAGATAGCTCTCGAGATCAGAGCGCACGAGCGGCCAAAAGCCAGGATAACCGGGATCACGCATGTGGGATCAATTATAGCGCGCCACTGCCGCAGCGTCAACGTCCTGGCTCAGGAATGGGAGCGTTTCTGGGGCCATTCGTGAGAGACCGTCAATGCGTGATCCCGCGAGTTCTCATTAGTAGTTGCTTGAGAGAGTCTCCTTAACAAAGGCGCTGTATAGGAAACTCATGTTAACGCGCGCGCATTAAGAAATAAATTGACTATAAGAAAAGACGAAAAATAGAACAAAGGAACGCAATGTAAATGTCCTTTAAGTAACACTTAACGCGTATATACATAGTGAGCATTTCCAAGGTGACAAAAATTTTCAATTTTACTGACCAAAAAACCTGGAAAACATGAAATGCAATGTGGTACAAATAGTCGTGTCGCTGGCGGCTTTCAGCCTGAGTGGCAAATGGAGGAAAAATGAACGATGAATGTGAAATGTCGGACGATGGCGAGTCAGGTTTCGTGGTTTACGACGGTTGGCTCTACGAACGGTTCGAGCGATAGGATTTTGAGTGGCTTCTCGCGGCAGAGAACCAGTCGGCGCGCGACAAGCGGCTGGCATTCCTACGACATATTCAGTCCTTTCTTGAAGAGAAGTGGCTGCCCGAGGAAGGCGTAGATCCGAATGAGTGGATCGAGCCCGAGCCGGAGATGGACGAAATAGCCGGAGAACCGATATGCACCGGGTCGAAATTCGTCGCTGACCGCTATGAAGTCCGGAAGTCCAGCAGCAGTGCCCGATGCCTGGCAATGGCCGTAAAGGGTGCCATATGGGCCACGAAGCTCGGCTGGTGGGAAAGCAGCCGCTTGGAGGTTATGACGGAAACGGAGCGAAGAGCCGCCGTCGACTACGTAGGCGACCTCATGGATCATCTCGGCGATCTGATCCGCGGAGACATTGGGTAATCCTCAAGCGAGGACGTAGATGAATAAGGGAAGACTGCACGCGCGAACGAATTGCCGGTGCGGTGCCAAACGCCAGATCGTTCGCTCGCGCGAAGGAGGTTTCGTAACGGCTAACTGCGTCCACGGCCATCATCCAAGTAGATTTGGTCTGGACGAATTGCCGGTCGTGCAGTGCGCAAAATGCGCCGGGACGATGAGCGCATGCATGCGATACAAAAACTATGGTTACGAGTGCACCAATTGCGAACATGGTCTGGACGTCGCCGACATAGTAGAAGAATGGTGGGAAAGATTCCCGGAGCGGCCAACCGGCACCGTAGGCTTCGGATAGATTTCGCTTAACCGCGCAACTGAAGTGCTGAGGCGTTTTGGCGCTCTGTAAAGCTGAAGTGCGAAACGAGGTGCGGACCAAGCGGTTCATAATTGCATGATGAAGTTTCGCACCAGCCTCGAGCTATTCGGAAAGACCGCCACCGGGATCGTCGTGCCCGACGACGTCGTGGCCGGCCTCCAGGCCGGGAAAAGGCCCCCCGTCTCCGTCACCATCAACGGCTTCACGTACAGGACGACGGTCTCTCCGATGAGCGGGTGCTTCCTGATCCCAGTTAGCGCGGAGCGGCGCGAGAAAGCCGGAATCAAAGCGAGCGACAGCATCGAGGTCGGCATCGAATTAGACACGGAGCCGCGCACTGTCGAAATCCCGGCAGATCTCGCCAAAGCGCTGAAGAGCAACCCCGCAGCCGCCGCCAGCTTCGAGAAACTCTCGTACACCCACCGCAAAGAGCACGTCCTTGCCCTCGAGAGCGCCAAAACCCCGGAGACACGCAGTCGGAGACTGGAGAAAACCATTGCAAGCCTAACGGACAATACGCGACCGGCATAGGCTCGTCCGACTATAATCTGGAAACTCCCTATGAAGATACTCTCTTTCGTTATTGGCTCGATCCTAGTCCTCGCCGTAGCCTCTTGCGGAGGCGGCGGTGGAGGAGGCGGCGGGAATAATGGGCCGTTTTCGGTCGTACGCGTGGAGTTGCCGGGCAAAGACCCGCTCAATATTGTCGTAGGCGATGACGACCGGTTCGTCCTGGCCGGATACGAAGTGGGCACGGGTCGCCGGGTCGTCCTTCACGCCACCGCCTGGTCTATCCTCGACAACCAGAGCGTCGGCACAATCGACCAAAGTGGCAATTTCCACGCAAATGCAGCCGGCAGCGCGCGGATTGCCGCCCAATGGGACGGCGTTCCGCCCGCTCAACCCCTCAAAATAACGGTTCGGCCGCAGGGCCTTGCCCGGCTTGCCGGACACGTCCGCAAAATTGCTGGGAACGGACCCGTTGAAGGCGTGCAAGTAATTTTTTACAATGTCGGCAATACAGAAGTTGGCCGCGCAACGTCGCTCGCGGACGGTTCTTTCCTCGCCCAAGTCCCGGTCTCGGCTGTCAAGATGAATTTCGATGAGGCTACGCTGCATGGCCGGTACCTGCTCCAGTGGACCTACCGCGACGTCACCTACCAAGCCGGGGACCTCATCGCAAATTGCAATGCCGTGTTCGTGCTGTCGAATCCGCCTCTAACGCAGGGCCAAACTGGCAATATTGCCGATCCGCTGCTACTGTATCTTCCCGATGCGCCGCCGCCGTTCCCGGACGGCTGCAAATGACGTTCAGGAACCTCGTTTTCGGCAATCCCGGCGGCTCGACGCCGGGAGCCGACTTCGGACTTCTAATCCTGCGTTGGGTCGCGGGATTGTCGCTCGCGTTCGCCCACGGCATGGCTAAGCTTCCACCTTCGGCCGGTTTCATGAGCGGGGTCAGGCATATGGGATTTCCGTTGCCGGAGGTTTTTGCCTGGGCAGCCACGTTTTCAGAATTTCTGGGAGGCGTTCTGGTCGCGCTGGGATTGCTAACGCGGCCGGCTGCGCTGTTC
>DASSBY010000068.1:0-4115 GCA_035698285.1 Fimbriimonadales bacterium
CTTTATCGGGATGTAAAGCTCCGTCCGAACCTCGTCTGCAGGCTTCGACTCCGGATCGTCGACGTATAGCTCCCAGCAAGGTCCGCTTGGCTCGTGACCCTGCTCTCGGCACCAGTCGAAGAGCCGCGAAAAGGCATCGGGCAAGCCTTCGTATGCGCCCATGTGCGTTCCCATAACCGCGCGCGAACCGCCAAGCGTCCCGGAAACGATCTCGCCTTCGCCCTCCACAGAAGTCCGTGTTGCAATGCCCGCCTCCACGGTTCCGCCGTTTTCGCCCCACTCCGGATAGCGCCCGAACGGCGCCGATGGCGCGATTCCATGCTGCGCCGCAAACTGGAAGACTTTAGGCAAGACCTCCATGTAAAACTCGCCAAGGCCGTCCTTCGCAAGTGTACGGCGGATGAAGACGCATGGCTGCGCGGGAACGTCGACGATTTTGTATTCCTCGTTCATGGGCCGCATTATGCTCGAGGGAGTAATCTATTCTGCGGTGGCAAACGGCAACTGGATCGATCTCGGAAGAATGGAGTACCGGCGATGCTGGGAGCTTCAAAAGCGCCTCTGGGCGTCGCGTGTGGCCGGAGAAATTGCCGACACCATCCTCTTTGTCGAGCACGATGCCGTAATCACGCACGGCCCCGGCTTCGACCAAACTAACCTACTTCTCGACGAAGAGGGGTACCGAAGTCGGGGCATCCAACTCGTAGCGACGGACCGGGGCGGCGACGTCACCTACCATGGGCCGGAGCAGCTCGTCATCTATCCGATTTTTTCCTTAAAGAGTCATGGCGGCGACCTTCACAAATGGCTGCGCGCCCTCGAAGAGACGATCATTGTCAGCTTGGGAGAATTCGGCATTGAAGGCTATCGCTTCCCGCCGCACACGGGGGTGTGGACCAACAATCGAAAGATCGCCGCGATCGGAATCAAGGTCTCCCGGTGGGTTTCGCTGCACGGCATCGCCCTCAACTGCGACAACGACCTCTCGCCGTTCAACCTGATCATTCCCTGCGGAATCTCGAATTACGGCGTAACATCGCTATCGCGCGAAACCGGCCGCACCGTTGGCATGGCCGAAGCGATGCCGGTCGTCGCCGCGTCTTTTAGCAGGGTTTTTAACATGCGGCTTACGGAGAAAAGTCCAGATGAATTCGGCGTCGGCGCGAAAACTTAAGATTCGCCGCGATTGGGCCGGAGCGGACGAGGCGGGAAGAGGGCCGCTCGCAGGCCCCGTGGTCGCCGCCGCCGTTTTGCTGCCGCGCAGTTTCGACGTGACGGGCATCGACGATTCCAAGCGGATGACGCCGGCGGCGCGAGAGGAGGCGAGCAAGCGAATCCGCGACAAGGCGCATTATTGCATTATCGCTGAGGATGTGCCGATTATCGACGAAATCAACATACTCAGGGCATCCTTATCCGCCATGAAACGAGCATTTATAGGTCTCGGCAAATGTCCCATGGGCGGACTTGTGGACGGAAATCAATTAGTGCACGGCCTCTCTTTTCCCGTGCAGTGCGTCATAAAAGGCGACCAGAAATACGCGCAAATAGCCGCGGCCAGCATCCTCGCGAAAACCTTTCGCGATGCGGTGATGCGCGAATTATCGGTCATTTATCCCGAATACGGCTTCGATCACAATTTCGGATATTCGACGCCCGAGCATTTTCGCGCCCTCGAAAAGCACGGCCCGTGCCCGCTTCACCGGCGCAGCTTTGCGCCTATAAGGGAGCTTTCCCAACTATGCCTCGAAATTTAAGGAGAGGCGCGGCATCCGAAGACCTCGCCGCCGCCTACCTTCTTGAGCTCGGTTACACGATAATAACGCGCAACTACTACGCGCCCGGTTCTGAAATCGACATTGTCGCAATGGATGGCGATACGCTCGTCTTTATCGAAGTCAAAAACAGGAAGAAAGGCGCTTGGGCAACCCCTGAGGAGGGCGTATCGCTAGACAAGCAGCGACGGCTTTGGGACGCGGCGGGATATTACGTCAGCGAAAATCTGGGCAAGGAATGCGAGATGCGCTTCGACGTCATTGCAATCCAAGACGGAAATCTTAGGCATCATAAAGATGCGTTTCGTCCAGCGTACCGATGCTCATGAATCCATTTCTTAATGGCCGCAACGTAGCATTCATGCTCTAATTCCAGAACTCTGCCCGCGAGCGTTTCTGCAGTATCTTCGCAACAAACCGGGCATCGCATTTGCAGCAGTATTTTGCCCTCATCGTAATTTTCGGAAACAAAATGCACGGTGCAGCCGCTTTCGCCGTCGCCCGCATCGATTACCGCTTGGTGAACGCGCATGCCGTACATGCCCTTACCGCCGTATTTGGGTAATAACGCGGGATGGATGTTAATTATTTTGCCCTCCATCCTGCGGACGACCCTTTCGGGTAGAAGCTGCATAAATCCGGCAAGGCAGAGAAGGTCGATATCCTCGGCATCCAAGATCGCGAGCATGTCTTCCGCGAAATGGGTGGCTTTCGGGTCGATAATCGCGACGTCTGCGCCCATGTCTCTTGCGGCCGCGACCGCCGGAGACGTTTCGTTTGGAGCGATCACAAGCGAGCCGCAGGCCGGTATTCGCCCCGTTCGGCAGGCGCGCAAAATGGCCGCCATGTTCGAGCCGCGCCCCTTGGTTCCAACTAAAATTGCGAGGTTCATCTACTCAGCCTCCCATATCGCGACGGCCGCCGCGACCCCGCGTTCGTGCGAGATGGACAGGTGGATTTGCCCCGCAAAAGTGCTGGTGAGGATTCGGGTGAAAGGAGCGCCGCTCTCATCGTTTGCAATTTCTACATCCTGCCACCCCAAATGGGTTCCAACCGCCTTCGCTATGGCCTCCTTGGCGGCCCAGCGTCCGGCAAGCGACTGGGCATTTAGTCCCTCGCGGATTTCGCTCGACGTAAGGATGCGCCGAAGAAACCGCGGGTTCGCCATCGCTTCCTCGATCCGCGCAACTTCGACCACGTCGATGCCAACGCCTTTAATCATTCGCCTGCCTAACGAGTTCAACGATATCCACGAGTTGGACGTCGCTGCCGTTGGCAACGTTCCCAATCGCGGCATCCAGCATGATTCTGCAAAACGGACACGCCGTGGCGACCGTTTTCGCGCCCGTCCCAATGAGCTGCCGCGCTCGGTTGTCGCCAGGGCGCTGGTCGATATCCTCCTCCATCCACATTCTCCCGCCGCCAGCGCCGCAGCAAAGCGTCTTCTGGGCGCGGCGCTCGGGCTCCGCCAAGGCGTTTCCCGGCTCGACGGATTCGTTGAGCCAACGGTCGACCGGAGTGACATGGTCGTCGAGGTTTGCCGCTACGCCCAAGGCATGGCGCGGCGAATCCGGATCGTTGTTCGCGCGTGCTAGATAGCATGGGTCATGGAGCGTCACGGAGCCGGGTGCGAATTTCGGAGCCGCCAGGCGCCCCTCCTCGATCAGCCTCGAGATGAATTGCGAATGGTGCAAGACCTCGTACTCGCCTCCGAAAGCAGGATATTCATTTTTGATCGTATTAAAGCAGTGCGGACAAGCCGTCAAAATCGTTTTTACGCCGTATTGGCTAAAGGTCGCAATGTTTTGCTCAGCCATCTGTTGATAGAGAAATTCATCGCCGACCCGTCGCGCAGGATCGCCGGTGCATTTCTCTTCGACTCCCAGGCAAGCAAATTTTACGCCGGCCTTTTTCAATACGGCCGCGAAATCGCGCGTAGTTTTGATGGCTCCACGATCAATTGCGCCGGCGCAGCCAACCCACAAGAGAACGTCGAAAGGCTCGCTCTTCGCCACCAAATCGCGCACGAGAGGAATATCCTGGCCCTCCATCCATTTTTCGCGCTCGCTCGACGGCGTGCCCCACGCGCTTTCCGTGCTCCCAACCTGCCTAAGCATTGTCGCCGCAGTTCCGCGCAGTTTTCCTTCCGCGACCAAATAGCGCCGCGCTCCTACAATTAGGTCGACTTGATTAATGAGGACGGGGCAAGCCTCGACGCATGCGTTGCACGTGGTGCATTGCCAAAGCGCTTCTTCGGAAACCGCATCCGCGACCGGCACCCCGTCTTTTAGCGCGCCGCGAATATTTTGGACGACTTCTTTCGGGTTTAGAACCTTGCCG
>DASSBY010000069.1:0-3834 GCA_035698285.1 Fimbriimonadales bacterium
GCCATAGCTTCGGCCACCGCCTCCGCCATAGCCGCCGCTGCTGCGGCCGCCGCCACCGCCACCGCCGCCGCGGTCATCGCGGGGTCGGGCTTCGTTAACGACAATGTTTCTGCCACCGAAGTCCGAGTTGTTCTTATCGGTGACTGCCTGGGCGGCATGCTGGTCGTCGACGTCGACGAAGCCAAAGCCTCGTCCCTCGACGATACGAGCGGATGTCGCGCCGTACGCCTCGAACAGGTCCATAAGACCCGCCTCGGTCGTAGAGTAGGGAAGGTTCCCTACGTAAAGTGATTTCGTAGCCATTTCTTTCTGAATCTCCTATATATGCGATCGTTTCGGTTGATGAATTCTCGTGCGTCGCAGTCTGCGGAGCAGAAAGTGAAGTCCGTGAAACAAGGCCGTAACGCCCCTATTATGACAGAGAAGGGACCATCAGACCAATATCCCGGCGAAAATGCCAATGTTCTTCCTGTACGCTCTCCAGCGACGCGTAGATCCGCGAGCGCGCTTCGGCGACCGTAGAGGCGAGCGAAGTGACGGCGAGAACTCTTCCGCCCGCGCTAACCAGCGCGCCGTTGGAAAGCGCCGTTCCGGCATGGAATACGAGCAAATCATTCCCAAAAATCACGGGCAGCGGGATAGCCTTCTCGTACTTTCCGGGATAGCCTTTGGAGCATAGCATTACGGTTACGCATCCGTTATCGGTAGTTTGGAACTCGCCAAAATCCTGTCCCGTGGCTGCCGAAAAGAGGGCTTGCGCAAAGTCGCCCTCGACCCGCGGCAGAACCGCCTCAGTCTCCGGATCGCCGAAGCGCGCGTTGTATTCAAGGGCCATGGGGCCTTCGGGCGTAAGCATCAAACCCGCGTACAGCGTGCCGACGTACGGCGTGCCGTCGGTAGCGAATCTGCGCAAAACCGGCTCGATGAACGTTTTGGCGAGCTGCGCCAAATTCGGGGATTCGATCGGCGACACGGCGCCCATTCCGCCGGTATTCGGTCCTGCGCCACCGTCGAAAGCCGACTTGTAGTCGCGCGCTGCCGGCAAGAGCGCGTACCGTTCGCCGCTGCAAACAGCCATCAGGCTAAGTTCTGGCCCCATGAGCTTCTGCTCCACGACGACCGTCCTTCCCGCCTCTCCAAAAGCGCCCTCATCGAGCATGAGGCGAGCCGTTTCGACAGCGTGCTCCTGCGAATCTGCAACCACGACGCCCTTTCCTAGCGCCTCGCCACTTGCTTTAACCACTACTTCCCGGCCGTGGGCATATTTGGATTCGATGTAGGCGCGTGCGGAGTCGAAATGAGTAAACGCACGAAACGCCGCGGTGGGTATGGCTTCCGAGGCCATCAGGTCCTTCGCAAATGCCTTGCTCCCCTCGATCTTCGCGCATGCCGCGCTCGGCCCGTAGACGGCGAAGCCTGCGTCGCGGAGTTTGTCTCCCGCGCCCGCGATGGCCGGGCGTTCGGGACCGATGACGACGAGGTTTATGAGTTCATCGCGGCACAGCTTGATGAGTTCCGGCGAGTCGGTTGCGTGGATGGCCGCGGTTTCGGCGACTTGGGCTATCCCCGGATTCCCTGGCGCGCAGAAGACGCGCTCGACGGAAGGCGATCGGGCAATTCGCCAGCAAAGGGCATGCTCTCGGCCGCCTCCCCCCAGAACGAGAACTCTCAATTAGTGCCTGTAGAGCCCCGGGGCTCGAGGCGGTCGCGCCTTCCGCGCTTCAGGTCGTCCGCGGCGCTGCTAAAGAGCGTGTACATCGGCTCGAATGCGAGCGTAACGACGTCGGTCGGACCGTTGCGGTTTTTTCGGATGAAAACATCCACCGGCGCGACGCGCGAATAGGTGCTTTCCGGTTCTTCGTATCCATCGTCGGCCTTCGCGCGATAAAGCATCAGAACAACGTCGGCGTCGGCTTCGATGGAGCCGGATTCGCGAAGGTCGCTCAGCTGCGGAATCGGTGGGTTCCTAAGCTCGATCCCTCGTGAAAGCTGGGAAGCCGCGATGACGGGCACGTCGAGCTCCTTGGCGAGGATTTTTAGGCCCCTTGCGATCTCGGAGATTTGGTTGGTGCGGCTCTCGTTGCCCTTGGACGAGCGCATGAGTTGGAGGTAGTCCACAACGACTAGGCCCAGGCCGCCTTCTTCCGCCTTGAGGCGGCGGCACTTTCCGATCATGTCGAAGGTGCCGATATCCGTCGAGTCGTCGATAAAAATCTTAACTGAGTACAGTTTGTCGCAGCCGTCGACCAAGCCCTGGTAGTCCTCGTCGCGCAGTTTGCTTCGCTTTAGGGTATTCGCGTCGACTTTCCCGAGCATCGTCGCGTAGCGGCGAACGATTTCCAGGCCCGACATTTCAAGGCTAAAGATCGCGACGTTTTGACCCGTGTGTTTCGCGGCGTTGTATGCGAATAAATGCGCCAGCGATGACTTTCCGACGCCCGGCCGCGCGGCGACGATGATCAAGTTTCCGGGATAAAAACCGGTAAGCAAGTTGTCCAGGTCGACGAGGCCGGACGGAATTCCGTGGAGCGGCTCGCCGGTTTCGACCACGCGGTCGACGTCTTTGAAGAATTCCATCGCGAGGGTTGACGCCTTGACGAAATCTTTGCCGAGTCGCCGTCGCGACACTTCGAATACGGTCTTTTCCGCATCCAGGATTTTTTCGTTAACCGTCGTTTCCGGATCGTGCACCTCTTTGACGATTTGGTGTCCCGCCGCTTCGAGGTCGCGCAGCATCGCGCGGTCGATGACGATGTCTGCGTAATAGTCGGCATTCGCGGCGGAGGGCACGGAATCCGCAATTTGCACGAGATAATCGAGGCCGCCGACTTTCTCGAGCGTGTCGCGCGCTGCCAGTTCTTCCTGAAGCGTGAGAATATCGAGGTTACGGTAGTTGTGCGCCACCGCGATCATGGCGCGAAAAATTTCGCGGTGCACCGGACTATAAAAATCGTTTTCGGCGAGACGCGAAACCAGCTTTTCTGCCGCCTGACGGTTGAGAAGCATCGATCCGAGCGTGGCCATTTCGGCATCGGCGCTATGCGGCGGCAAGTGAAGTTCTAGGGCATCCATACGGGTAAGGGGCGATCCGGCCGTTTTGTTAACCGGACGATGCAAAAAGGCTACCAGCCGCGCGCAAGGAAAAACTGTGGAATGTTCTACGCAAAACTCAACGCGCGGCGGCAGGCGATGACTGCCGGAGGGGGATAAGCCGCTTGCGCCCAGACGCAGCGCCTTCCGAAACAGCGTACAAATCGTACTCCGCAGCGTCGACAACACGCGTCGTCACAAGCTCGCCAGGCTTGTGAGAACCTTCGACAAAAACAACGCCATCGATTTCTGGCGCGTCGCGGTGGCTCCGGCCGACAGACCAACCGCCTCCCGCATCTCCCTCGATCAACACCTTGATGGGCCTTCCAATCCACGAACGATTGGCGGCGAGAGAAATTCCTTGTTGAGTTTTCATGAGTCGCGCGTACCGCTTCTTCTTTGTCTTGTGAGGCACCTGGTTCGCGAAGGCGTGGCTCGGAGTGCCGGGCTCGGGCGAATAGAGGAACGCGCCAACACGGTCGAGACGAGCGGCTCGCACGAAGTCGAGGAGCGATTCGAAGTGCTCGTCGGTTTCTCCGGGAAAGCCAACGATAAACGTCGTGCGAATCGCGACGTCGGGCATGGCCGCCCGCAAGCGTTCGCAAAGCCTCAGATAGCGCTCCCCGTCCCAAGGCCGCTTCATGGCCCGCAAAATCTCCGAATGGACATGCTGGAGCGGCACGTCGATGTAGTTGCACACTTTCGGGAGCGTGGCCATCGCGTCGATAACTTCGGCCGTCAGGC
>DASSBY010000070.1:0-7654 GCA_035698285.1 Fimbriimonadales bacterium
CTCGGCGCTCCACAAATGCTCAGCGAGAAGAGTTGGATCAAGACTTGGGTTGCGGTCGCGTTGACGGCCGTGCTCGTCGCCGCTATCGTCAGCCAGGTAGTCGGGCCGCTTTCCGCGAACGCCGATCCGACCTCGCCGGACGGCTACGGAACGGCCGGCGCAGTGGGACAGACTTTGTTTACTGGCTGGGTGTATGCATTTGAAATCGCGAGCGTGCTGCTCCTCGTCGGAATCGTGGGCTCGATTCTGCTCGCGAAGAGGAGGGACTGATGGAAGGCGTACCGATGTCTGGCTATATGTCCCTCAGCATCGTGCTCTTCGCGATCGGAACCCTCGGAGTCATCGTCAAGCGGAACCCGATTGTCATCTTCATGTGCATCGAGCTGATGTTAAACGCCGCTAATTTGGCGTTCTTGACCTTTGCCCGCTATCACTCGACGCCACTGCCGCCGGACGTCGTTCGGCCCGTGGACGCTCATATGACCGGCCAAATGGCGGTGGTCTTTGTGATGGCGGTCGCCGCCGCGGAGGTCGCCGTGGGTCTGGGAATCATCATGGCGATCTTTAGGCTGCGACAGGACGTCGACGTCGACGACATGAACTTGATGCGCGGCTGAGCTTCATTTCTGCACCATAACGTTGTGTGGCAGATTTGCAAACCGTGCCATTTTCTCAAACTCCATTCCGAGCCGGTGGGCAACGCGCATCGATGGACCGTTCTCGGGCCGAATCAAAGCAATGATTCTCTCCATTCCCAACCGGCGAGCAGATTCGACGCAAGCCCGCGCTCCCTCGGTCGCATAACCTTTCCCCCAAAAGCGCTTGTGCAGGATATATCCGACCTCGGTCTCGTCCACTCCGTCGACAGTCTGGATAGCTAGGCCAATTTGGCCGATAGGTTCGTCGGTGTCGCGAAGCAACGCCAACATAGGTCCAAAGCGGCACTTTTCGTAACGAGCGAGTTGCCTTGCTATCCACTTCTCAGCACCGCTTCGGTCCAAAGTTGACGGGTAGTAGCGCATCACTTCCGCATCGGCGAGCATTTCGGCCATGAAGTCGATGTCTGCTTCCGTCAGCCTTCTCAATATGAGGCGGTCTGTTTGCATGTTGAAATTTTACTAGCGGCCTGCTATGATTGAACCATGACTTGGAGTGAGGATTGGGTTTCGCCAACAGACTTGCGAAACTGGATGCGCGAAGATCCCCTGCTGGATTGGCTAGGTCTGTTTGGAGAGGCAAACGGCTTTCAGAAAGGCCGCCAAGATGTGGACACGTCGCTTTCAGCCTTTTTGTGGAGCAAGGGCCGAGATTTCGAACGGCGAGTAGTGGATTTCATCCGGGCGAAATGCGAGGTCGTGGAAGTCGAGCCAGAATACGATGAGAATCGAAACCGGCTTTGGTGGGCGGAGCTCGAAAAAACAAAGCACCTTATTGGCGATGGCCCGGAGGTAATTTACCAGGCGACCGTCGCTGACGAGGACGGTCTCTTTTACGGTCGGCCGGACTTGCTTGTGCGCACCGACGCTTTGCCGCGAATCGTCGGCTGTTCCCCCGATCTGGAAGTCGATCACAGGCATTACGTCGTCGTCGACATCAAATATTCCTCGGGCAAACTTAAGAAGAAGACACAGACTTTCGTGAATGACAAGCATAAATTGTCGCAGGCTTTGATTTACAACCAATGTCTTGCGGCGATGCAGGGTTTTCCCCTTCGCTATGCTTATTTGCTTTTCAGGAGCATAAAGGATTGCGAAACTTCGGATGGCTGTTTCGCTAGGCTCGCTCCCGTAGATACCCATTTCCAGGAGCTAAATCAGTCCGTAACCGCCGGCGCCAACTGGATACGACGGCTTCGCGATGATGGGGCGAATTGGAGCGTCCTACCGAGCCCCTCTGTCGAAGAATTGCGGCCGAATATGGGTAACACACAAGATGAGCCGTGGCATGACGCCAAAAAGCAAATCGGAGAACAATTGCGCGACTTGACCCAGCTTTGGTATGTGACGCCAAATAATCGGCCCAGAGGTATCGCGGTAGGAGTTACGCGGTGGGACGACGACGAATGCTGCGCGTCGCTTTTTGGCCTTACAGAGGACCGGACGGAAGTTTTGCAAGCCATTATCGACGTCCAAAAGCCGGACGCGCCCTCGGTCTCGCCAGAGCGCATCGCAACAGCGCGTGACGAATGGCATCCGAAGGCGAAGCTCGAATTCTTCGTCGACTTCGAAACAGTTAGCAACCTCGACGACGATTTTTCGACATTCCCCGTCATCGGCGGGACGCCGCTCATCTTTATGATAGGGTGCGGCTACGAAAAGGACGACGAATGGAAATTCGACTGTTTCATCGTCGACCGATTGTCGGCACAGTCGGAAGCAGAAATTATTACGAAATGGGTGGATCATATGGCGCGAATTTGCACCGAATATGGAGTGTCTGATCCGAGGGTGTTCCATTGGTCTCCTGCCGAACAGTCCTCGCTCACGACGTCCTTTCAGAGCGCCAGAAATCGACATCCTGAAGAGAATTGGCCCGAGCCGAATTGGTTCGACTTCCTTAACGCCGTCGTGAAGAAAGAGCCTGTCGTCGTGAAAGGCGCCTTCGCATTCGGGTTGAAAGCTTTCGCGAATGCTCTGTATTCGCACGATCTTATTCGAACGCATTGGACAAGCAGCAGAATCGATGGTCTCGGCGCGATGGTTGGGGCGTGGAATTGCGAGCATAAATGCACCGACGGCGGTTGCCTCATGGACTTCGAATTAATGAAGGAAATCCGCGATTACAATGAAATTGACTGCAAAGTCATGTGGGAAGCCGTCAATTATTTACGCGCCAATCACTAAGAAGGCGTTACTTTTATCAGGCGCACCCCGTGCCGAGGAACCTTCGACGAAAACTCCCTATTGAATGTGCCCAAATCCTTCTGCCGCCAAAGATCGCGAACCTTCGCATCGAGCGGTATCACGAGATCGTCCCACGAGACAGTCACGGTTTTTGGCGTCTCATTCAAATTGAATAGCCCCACCGCAAAAGAGCCATCCTCGAGTGGTTTGGCCCAGACTTCGCATCCGTCTTTCTGCGCGACCCTGCGCCCTTGACGGCCCATTGGGTCCTGGTTGACGTCGATTACTTCGTCGTTCGTCAGCAAGCTCAACGTAAAGGGATCGAGCTTGGTCATATCGGCGCCGATTAGGAGCGGAGCCGCCAAAAGGCACCATAGCGAAACATGCGTGTACTGCTCGTTCGGCGTTAACCGCGTAGGATGCAGCTGTGGTCCCCAGCCGACATAGCCCAAGACGAGCATATCCGGGTCGTTCCAATTCCCGGGCTTTGCGTAAATATCGTGTCCGTCCTGAGAAAATCCGATTCCGCTCATGCTCGCCCATGTATCGGTAATATCGCCCGTCGTGCGCCAGCAGTCGCCGCCGATCTTTTCTCCCCACTTCCAAACTTCACCCATCCCGTATTGGCAGAGGCTGTAAACAATATCGCGGTCTACTTTATCAAGCGATTTACGCATAACCGCGTAAGGCTTTTGATATTCAGGTAGAGAATCATCCTTGGCGATGTTTCCGTAGCTGCACCAATCATATTTCAGATAATCGAAGCCCCAAGCCGCGAATTGCTTTGCGTCCGCGTCTTCATGGCCATAGGCCGCAGTGAAGCCGGCGCAGGTAAGGGGCCCAGGAGACGTATAAATTCCCGCCTTTAGGCCAAGGCCGTGAATATAGTCGGTAAGCGCCCGCATATCGGGGAATTTCTTGTTGCAAAGAATATTTCCGTCGGCGTCGCGCCCCTGTCCCGGCGCAGCGATCGACCAGCAGTCGTCGATGTTGATATAGCTCCAGCCGTGATCGGCGAGGCCGGAGTCGACCATCGCTTTTGCTGCAGCCCGCACTTTCTCGTCATCGACATCGCCTGCGAAGCAATTCCACGAATTCCATCCGAGGGGCGGAGTCAGCGCTATTTCATCGCCGATAACCAGAGTGAAATTTCGCGACGCGGAACCGCGCCGGTTTTTTGCCATTATTTCAAAGGGATAGCGACCTCGCGCCGCCGATCCGCTAAGCATCCCCGTTTTTGAATCCAAAGAAACGCCGGCCGGCAGATCGCTTGCGGAAAATGCTATCGGCTTGTCGCCCGTGGCCGTAAACGTAAAAAGAATCGGATGGCCGGGGCGTGCGCCGAAAATCCTCGGACCCGTGATGCGCGGCATTCGAGCAGGCTTGGGCGTCAAGATAACGGCTTTCTCCTTCGGGAGGACGACTGATTTCGGTGTTCCTGATTTCATGGTTATAGTGCCATCCGCCCAATCGGCGTGATCCCATCCGTTGCCATCGCCGCCATCGGAGACGATTAACTCGATTGTTTTCATCCCTGCGATAGAAACGTTGACCGCCCGAGCGGCATCCCCGGCATGCATTATCCCGCTCTGGAAAATGGATTTGCCGTCGCCGACCAGCATAAATTCGATGCTGGCAATCGATCCTGCGACTTCATCGTCTACGCCAACCTCAGCGCGAAACCGGTCGCCTCGTTTGCCAAGGTCGATCTTGAACGAGCTCTTCGCGTGCGTCCCGAGTCCATGCTCGAAAACTTTTCCTCCGATGGTAAGCGCATTTCCGCCCACGCTCCGGTCGATCTGCGGCGTTCCCCATTCCTGGGAAATTTGCGAAGGGTCGAGGCCGGCGAGGCGAAACTCTTGGCTGAAAACGATCGTCGCGGCGCAGAGAGCGAGGAGCATGTCGGCAAAAGGCTACCCGCGCTCGAACAAAAGCCGCAACTCGTCCGCATCATCCTTTCGCGTGGCGATAACGATCTCATCGCCCGCCTCCAACACGGTGGCGCCTTTTGGAATATAAGAATGCCGGCCCCGATGCAGCAGAATGATAAGCGCCGTTGCGGGAAGTGAGATCTCGACGATGCTCTTGCCGACCATCAGGCTTTCTTGGGGCATAACGAGGCGCACGATATTTGGAGTGGTGACCGCGGAATCCGGCTTCTTCGGCGGTTGATCGCTTCCGACGCGAAGCAGCTTGGCAACCGTCACCAGGCCCATCCCCTGGATCAAGACAGATGTCAAGACGACGAAGAATACGAGGTTGAAAATGAGCCCCGCCTTGGGCACGCCCGCAAGCAGCGGGAACGTGGCTGTAATAATCGGCACAGCGCCCCGCAACCCTGCCCAAGCGACGAAGAGGCGCTCCCGCTTCTTCATGCGTTTCGCAAACGCCAGCGAGATGAAGACCGAGACCGGGCGAGCCACAAAAATTAGAAACAGCGAAAGACCGATCCCGGCGAGCCAGACACCCAGAAGCTCCTTGGGGCTAACGAGCAGACCCAAGACAAGGAACATCATGATCTGCATCATCCAGGCAACGCCGTCGTGGAACTGGGTTAGCCCGAGCTTGTGTACGAAGTTGCGCGAGCAAAGCGTCAAGCCCAAAACATACACGGCCAAAAAACCGCTGCCATGCAGCATCACGGCGCCGCCGAAGGTTAAAAGAACGAACGCCGAGGTCAAAACCGGATAGAGGCCATCATATTCGAGCCTGATCCTATTGATGAGCCAAATGGCGCCCCTGGCCACAGCGTAACCAACGGCAAAACCGACGGCCATCGAAAGCACGAAATCGGGCAGCATCGCCAATGCGCTTCGGTTTGGGTTTTGGGCGAGCTCGATGAAGGCGATCGTGAGAAAGATGGCCATCGGATCGTTGGCCCCGGATTCAAGTTCGAGTAGGGGGACCAGCCTCCGCTGGAACCGCACCCGGCCGGTTCGAAGCACTCCGAATACGGCTGCAGCGTCCGTCGACGATACGATCGCGCCTAAAAGACAGGCTTCGATGAGCTGAAAGCCGAGAAACTGGTACGAAAACCACGCGACGACAGCCGTGCTGGCCAAAACGCCGATCGTGGCAAGTGAAAGAGCGCGCCATATAACGGGGCGCATACCCGCTAGGTCTGCGTCCAGACCGCCGGCAAAGAGGATCAGCGCGAGGGCGAGCGTCCCCAGAGACTCCGTGAGACGGGCGTCGGTGAATGGTATGCCTCCGGGCCCCTCCGAGCCGGCGAGCATGCCGATGCCGATAAACACCAAGAGGGCCGGGATCCCGAGCTTGGCGGAAACCTTGCTGGCAATCACGCTGGCGAGCAGAAGCGCCGCTGCGACGACAAGCAGGATCTCCAATTCCATCCGGGGAGTTTACTCCCCCTCTTGCATTCGGGCGATGCGCCGGAGCAACCGATCGTGCGGAGAAATTTTCAAAACCTCTTGACAAACGCCGCAGGATGGTCTATACTATCTCCCTGCCCCTCTCCTTGAGTCGGCACGTTCCTTGAAATTCGGATACGGTTTTTTACGCATTGAATGTTCAATTCGCAATCCGGCGACTCGTCGGATAAGCGAATCTCGATCATCATTTGATCGAAAAAGTGTGGTTCCGGCTCAGGCCGGACATTCACACGAACCAGCGGAAGGCGGGCTTTGCCCGCAAAACGCCATAACCAAACAATTCTTCACGGAGAGTTTGATCATGGCTCAGGACGAACGCTGGCGGCGTGCCTAAAACATGCAAGTCGAACGAGACCTTTGGTCTAGTGGCGAACGGCGGAGTAATACATAAGCAACGTGCCCCGAAGACCGGGATAGCCCCTCGAAAGAGGGATTAATACCGGATGTGGCTGACAAGGGACATCCCCTGTCAATTAAAACGAGTAATCGGCTTCGGGAGCGGCTTGTGGCCTATCAGCTAGTTGGTGGGGTAATGGCCTACCAAGGCTTCGACGGGTAGCGGGTCTGAGAGGATGATCCGCCCGACTGGGACTGAGACACGGCCCAGACTCCTACGGGAGGCAGCAGTTGGGAATCTTGCACAATGGGCGAAAGCCTGATGCAGCGACGCCGCGTGGAGGATGAAGTCTTTCGGGATGTAAACTCCTTTTGCCAGGAAAGATAATGACGGTACCTGGTGAATAAGCCCCGGCTAACTACGTGCCAGCAGCCGCGGTAAGACGTAGGGGGCGAGCGTTGTCCGGATTTACTGGGCGTAAAGAGCGCGTAGGCGGTTTGTTAAGTCAGATGTGAAATCTCCAGGGCTCAACCCGGAAACTGCATTTGATACTGGCAAACTCGAGTGTCGGAGAGGTAACTGGAATTCCTGGTGTAGCGGTGACATGCATTGATATCAGGAGGAACACCCATGGCGAAGGCAGGTTACTGGCCGACAACTGACGCTGAGGCGCGAAAGCGTGGGTAGCAAACAGAATTAGATACTCTGGTAGTCCACGCCCTAAACGATGGATACTAGACGTCGGGGGTATCGACCCCTCCGGTGTCGCAGCTAACGCAGTAAGTATCCCGCCTGGGGACTACGGCCGCAAGGTTGAAACTCAAATGAATTGACGGGGACCCGCACAAGCGGTGGAGCATGTGGATTAATTCGATACTAACCGAAGAACCTTACCCAGACTTGACATCGATGGCAAGCCTTAGAAATAAGGCCCTTAGGCCACAAGCCTAACCTGAAGACACCTGTTGCATGGCTGTCGTCAGCTCGTGCCGTGAGGTGTTTGGTTAAGTCCAGCAACGAGCGCAACCCTCATCTCGTGTTACCAGCAAGTAAAGTTGGGGACTCACGAGAAACCGCCGGCG
>DASSBY010000071.1:0-8060 GCA_035698285.1 Fimbriimonadales bacterium
CAGCTGCGGAAACGGCTAAGAGCGAAATATATAGACCTGCTCGCATGTACGCAATATATCCCATTCGCTACCAAAAGTTTCAATGGGGCAGTGGCAGCGAATCGCAGGTTTACATTCGATTAAAAGGGGCTGTACGCGATTTGCGCGAAATCCGACGAGACTATCCGATTTGCTTTCTTCCCTCCTTGGCCAACCCTTCGACATCTTCGAAAACCGGAGCTGCGATCCGTCCAAATTCGCTTTCGCCCAATAGATCGTGCGCTTGGCTAAGCAAAGCAACGCGGGAAAGGAGCTTCAGCATCGGACTGCGCGGCGGAACCTTGACGATATGTCCGCCCACGATGATCCAACCGCCCGCGTCGACCTCGACGCCCCCCAAGACCATGCCGGTTGGACCGTCGAAGATCGGCTTTCGCGCTGTATGGGTTATCCTAAGCCTGGCTGTCTTCGCCTGAACGTCGAAGCTGATGACCGACATCGTGTCGCCACCATCGATCGCCAAGATCACGGGTGGCGGTCCGAAACTTTGTCCCGGCTGCCAATCATAAATATAGCTGCCTAGATCGCGGGCGATGATGATTGCGTTTGATCCGTTTAGGGTGTGAATCAGAATGCGCGGCCCTGCCAGGCCTTTGTCCCACCCGTCGTTTATTCGAAACTCAACGTAAAACCCGCCGAGGCGAGCGCATAGCGGACCTGGAATTTCGGCATGGCTGAGAGCAACGAGGTCGATCGTCGATACGGAAGAGCCACCCGGTTCGGGAGTCCAAATTCGGTCCTCAGGCATCCAGTCCATAGCGTCGAGGTTGGTAGCGCAAACGAGGGGGCCCGCTGAGCCGAAGCGCTCGGTGGCAAACGAGTCCACGTTCATCGCGCTCATGATGTCGTAGTTGTCGTAGTATTCGCCTGGAGCCGACCAATCCTGTAGTTTTCGGTCGGACTGGTCAAATGAGTGCGCCAAGCCAAACATATGCCCGGTTTCGTGTGCTAGGAATGTCACGTTGACATTATCCGGAGCGGCCAGGACACCGCCGTTCGAGCCCGCATCGCCTGGATCGTCGTTGAAAATAGCCACGGCGCATTTGTACTTCGACATATCCACTCCGAATGCGTCGATCGCGCCCTGAACTTTGTCATTACGGGCAGGATGCGTCGCGATGAACTCGTCCCGTGTCTGGTCTAGCGACTTCCATCCAAGAATGTCGCTACCGTCGAGATTGATCGCGCCCAAGGAGGCGTCGATCCAATAATCGTTGAGCCCACCAGTACCCCGACGTGCGAACAAGTCGGCATAGTAGTCCGGCGGATTTTGCTCGATATCCGAGCCTTTGAACTTGCATAGCAATACTGCGAGCTTTTGAGCTCCTGAAAGCGACATAGCGAACACCTCGATAAGCGAGCGTTCGGTCGGTCGAGATTGGCCGGCCGGGTGGCCGTTGCAGAGCGGTCCCGGTATAACTACATAGAATCACAGGACTTTCCGTTCCCTCGATAAGAGCAAAGAAGCAGGATTATCCAGGCGGTTGGCGAACACGCCCGCGATCAAGTGTGCGGTCCCTGTGATTTTCCTCGAGGCTGAGCCATAGAATTCCAGCAAGGCGCGCCCCATTCCACGGAATTCGGATCCTTCGGCGATTACGCAGGTCGGCCGCATAACGAGTAAACTTAACGTTCCCGCGGCGCAAACCGTCTATAGGTTCGAACAATGGATTCCATCACCTGCCCTTCCTGCCAAACCGTCAATTCGCGCGACAGCAAGTTCTGCAAAGGCTGCGGCGAGGCGGTCGTTTTGCCGCCGACGCCGGATGTCTCCGACACCGAAGGCGCCCTGAAGGAGGGCTACAGGCTTATTCACGAGGGGCATTCGGGCGAGGCGCTGGTGATCGCAGAATCCATCCTTGCGAAGTCGCCCGCCGATGCGGGAGCCTATATCTTGCGCGCCATGTGCCGCGAGCAGCGGGGCGATTTGAAGTCTGCCATCGCCGACTATGAAGAGGTCGTGCGGCTTAGGCCGGATTCGACGCTGGACAGGATCAAGCTGGACCAACTTCGCCGCTCGGATGCGCTCACCGAGGTGCACAAAGAAGAGCGTTCGCGAAGCCGATTTGCGATCTTCTGCGCGGCGGGCGCGGCGATCGCGGTCGCTGCGATCGGCGTTCTTATGGCGCTTCCAAAGGCGAGTGCGGACGACGGTTCGCAGCAGATCACGGAGAATTACGGCCAGGCGCGCGGGTTCGAATTCCCCGCGAAGAATCCCGTTATGAAGCCGGATGCGCCGAAAGACCCCAACCCGATTACCGGCGCTCAGCAGCCCACGCTTCCGCCCGCGAGCCCGAACAACTCGTCGAGGCCGACGACCAGGCGAAACGGTTCGTCGCCGCTGGGGCCGCTGGTCGTAGAATTCTCGCCTGAAGATAAGGCGAAGCTGCCGAAGATTTCTAAGACTAACCCTGGCGCCGCCTCAGCTGAGCAGACGGACGCGCAGACTCCCGACACGACGCCCGAAAAGCCAAAGCCGAAAGGGCCGGGAACGATTCAGATTTCCGAAAGCCAACCTTCCGATCCGAATGAGCCCGCCGTGAGCGAGAATACGTACCGCGTTGCGCAGAACAAGATGGCATCGGGCGACTACCGTGGCGCCATTCGCGACTTCTCGAGCGCGCTCGCTGCTTCGAACCGGCCGGCCTTGATCCACCAATTGATGGGCCGCTGTTATGCGCGCATCGGCGAGACGGCCAACGCGCGGCAGCAGTTCCAAGCCGCGCTGGCGATTTACGAGAAAGCCGGGGCGACGAACGAGGCACGCGCCTGCCGCCGAGAGCTCGATTTGCTCGGATGATAGTCCTCCTCGCCGCCGCAACGCTTCTGACCGCGCGCCCGATGGTGCTTATCTATCAGGAGCGGGTGCTGGAGTTCACCAACACCGACAACAACATCATGGTGGACGCGCAGATGGCGAAGGGCCTGGACGCAGTCGGCAAAGTGGTTCCCATCGTCTGGAGCATGAACGAACCGCACATCGCGGCGGCGGTCAAGTCGGGCGCGATCAAGGACTGGACCCAAACTCCGAGCCATGGCGACGTTTTCAAGGTCGCGCGGGCGATCGACGCGGAGTACGTCGCTATCGTGCAAGTTCTTCGCAAGGGCGGCGAGCTAAACGCGAATATCGACCTCTTTCGCAATCGCGGCGGGCGAAGCGTTTGGGACAACAAGGTAACGGTTTCGATTATCCGCGACGGGAAGCTGGACGCGGAGAGCGGCGGAATGTCTATCGCTTCGACCTGGGTCGCGCAGCTGGATACGATTCCTTTCAAGAACCTGCCGGCGCAGCCCGCGTTGCCCACTCCGGACCCGGGGGCGGGGCAGATCACGCCGAACACGAACGTGCAGGTGGACAAAACGCCTCTTGAGAATGCGCGAAAGGCGGAGAAGGAGGGGCATTGGGACGCGGCGGTCTCGCTCTATCGCGACGCCGTGGACGCGAATCCAACTTCGCCGGAGCCTCGGCACGGATTGATCGGCGCCCTGCGGCAGGGCGGGCACCCGTTCCTCGCCGCCGAAGAGGCTGCGCGCGCGTACGAATTGATGCCGGATCGGAGCGAATTTCTGGTGGACGCTGCGCGGTCTTGGATCGACGGCGGACAGCCGGCCAAGGCTTTCGAGAAGATCCAGGAGGCGCTGGCGAAGAATCCGAACGACGGGGCGGCGCTGGCGATTTTTGGCGACATGCTGATGGGGCGCTTAGAGTTCGACCGGGCCGTCGAGAGCTATTCGAAAGCGATCGCGGCGGGGCCCACGGGGGACCTTTATTTCAAGCGCGCGCAAGCGTACGCCCTGAGCGGCCAATTCGACAAGAGCGTCGCGGATATGGACCAAGCGAACAAGCTCGGCTCCCAGGCTGATCCTGCGGTGGCGCTCCAGCGATATCGCGAAAATGTGAAGGTTCTCGCGCCCGTTTTCGAGAGCCTGGATATTTCAATCAAGAATCTGCTCACCGACGCCAAGGCGGGGACGAACATCAAGTCTGGCGCGGACAAGCTCGCGGCGCGGATAACGGCGTTCCTGGCTTACCTCGACAAGATGCAGGCGCCGGCTATGCACTCGAAGAGCCATGAGGAGCGCGGCTTGGCGCTCGATTTGCTTATGCAAGCGACGGCCGCTTTGCAGCGGTATTCGTCCGAAGGCGGGACCGGATTGGGCGATGCGGACCTACTTCAGATCGAGGCGATGCGCGAGTTTGCGACGTCGACGTCGAGTTTTGAGGAAGAAATAAAGGGTTCGTATTCGCGCTAGAAAGACAAAGTAAAAGCCCCAGCCGGTTGGAGACTGGGGCCGGTTCTTTCCCCGGAGAGGGAAAGGAGGACATGCGCTACTCTTCTTAACTACCGGAACCGGGGCAAAGTTCCGCTCATGGGGCAAAAGTCCCCGCCCATCTCCGGCGCCAGCTAATTCGCGCGGATCAATTCTTTTATCTCGTGCGCGGATAGCAGCGAGCGCCAAGTGCCGCCAAGCAATATGCCGCATAAAGGAATGAATACTGCGAGGAAGACGAAGACCTTGACGGCCAGCGAGACGAGCGGGGCGCCGACTGCCATTCCGGCGAGGTCGGCCGCGGCGAGGGCCGCGCCCGCCGACAGGAAGGCGGGTAAAAGCGAGCCACATACTCGAAGGAACGGAATGCGGAACGCGATCGACATCGAGGCGAGGCTGATGAGGAACCCGACAGCGCCGTAGCCAACGGCCAGCGCCGCGCCCGTGGCCGCATCCCCGCGCGCCATCGGCCAGAAGAAGAGCAGCGCCGCCGCGAGAGCCAGCGTCGTGCTCCAGGTGACGATGATGAACGCGGCCTTGTTGGCGGCCAGCAAGACCGATGCCATGACGTACGAATACATTTCGAAAACACCCGCGCACGCAAGAAGCTGCGCGACGGGCACGGCGCTGCGCCACCTTTCGCCGAGAATCAGCGGTATCAGCTGCGGAGCGGTCGCGACGATAAGAGCGAGAATCGCGACCGGCGCCGCCCCCACCGTCTTCAGCGAGCGTAATATCGCGGGGATGAGCTTTTCCCGGTCGTCCCGAAGCCGCGCGAAGATCGGAAAAAGCGTGATGTTGGCAGCATAGGAGAGCCTCGACGCAGGGGAGACGACTTTGGCCGCGAGGCCAAATGCGCCGCCAGCCACCTCGCCTGCCCTCCCAAAAACGGCGATCGAAGGCAGCGGCACAAGCGTGCTGCTCGGCAAATTGAAGGCGAGTACGGTCGCCGCGCGGCGCGAGATGAGGCGAAAGAACGTCCAGTCGAAAATTCGCTTGGGCCAGTAGCGTTCGAAATAGAGAAACAGGATCGCCTGCCCCACCGAACGGACGATATACATCCAAACAACGGCCTCGATGCGGCGCTCCGCCGGAAGTACGAAGAGACCGACGACCGCGGCGCCGAGTCCCAGGACATACGGAGTCGTTTCCGCGATCGTCCTCTCCTTGAACCTCAAGTGCCGCCAAATGAGCGAAAATGGCACAATCTTCAAGCTGTCGATCAGCTGCGTCACGGCGAGGGCACGAAGAACGAAAGAAAGACCCGGAGAATTGAGGAGCGAGGCTACAAGCGGGGCGCCGAAAAAGATGGCGAGCGACATCGCGACGCCGCTCGCAAGGCATGCCCAGAAAACCGTGTGGCGCGTCTCCGTGTCGTCGCCTTCGTAAGCGACGAATGCCTGCGAGATGCCGGAGACCCGAAGAAGCGTCGCATAGTCCAGGATAACGACGGCAGCTACAATAACGCCGTTCTCGCTCTTCAAAAGCAGCCGCGCGAACAGCATGTTCGCCACAAGTTGGATACCCTGCTGCCCCACCAAGCCAAACGCTTGCCAGAGGAAGCCGGAGATCGCCTTTCGTTTGTAACCGCTCAAGAGCCGATGGGAGTTTACACCTGCCGCGGATGAGGGCGCCTCTTTCGGCGTATAGTAGGAGGATATAAGTGACGCATATGGGTGAAACTATTCTGGTCGTGGATGACGACGCCCAAGTCCGGGACGTACTCAAAAGGATCGTCGAGAGTTTTGGTTACAAGGTGGTTCTGGCAAGCGACGGCAAGGATGCCCTGAATAAAGCCTTGGCGATGTCGTCGCTGGATTTAGTTCTCACAGACGTCGTGATGCCCAACCAGGGCGGGTTCGATTTCGTCGCGGAGCTCGCCAAACACCGTCCCCAAGTCGAGGTTATTTTCATGTCGGCCTATACCGCGGACGAAAAGCTCGATGAGCAAGTTGCCGACGGGAAGGCTCGCTTTTTGGCCAAGCCCTTCAAGCCGAGCGAACTGCAGCGCAAGATTCAGCTTGCCCTTCTGTAATCCTTACGGCGGTAGACGTCGATAGGGCCGATGTGCGCAACGACAATGTACTGCGCGGCGAGAAACTTCTTAAGCTCCGGATATCTTTCCAAAAGCTTGCGGCCGTCTTCCACGGTGGAGGCTTTCCTGCTCGACCTGCAAAGGAGAAAAAAGGTCGGCTTGCCGGCGATGATATTACGCGTGTACTCCTCTTTCCAATGCAAGCTTTCAAACCCTTTCGTAAGGAGCGGCCACAGATAAATAAAACGCGCCGGCTGCATTCTGCCAGAGTAAAAATTGAGCGCCGGATCCATGTCGAACGATAAAATCGTTTCGTTCGGCGCGGTCGCGCGGCGTAGGCTCTCACCCAAACCGACGAGGCGCGCCGCGTTTAATACATGTTTTCCTGTTCCATAATTCGTCGCGTAGTTCGCCAAAGTTGCATATTTATCGCCTTTCCGGACGCCATCGAAATAGCTGCTCCAAAAGAACGCCATCTTTGGAATGGAGGCTAGCAATGTAAGGCCCACAATCAGCCCCGTCCGTAAAGGCTGCCACGCGAGAATCCCCTTCACGTTTGCCGCCGCCAGCGACATGCCCAAACCCGCATAAATACATATCACAGGCATTAGCAAAAGCCAATAGTACGGAAAATACCGCGTCTGTAGCATGATCACGATAAGGCATAGGAAGAACGCTCCGCGCAATGTCTTTTTGTGTGCCGGATGTCTAAGCGGATAGAAAAATGCGCCGACAACCGCGAAGCACAAGACCCCTGGCAGCCACTGGACCAAAAGCCAAACGTCCCTGCCAAATCCCCTGGCCTGATCGGCGAGCGGCATCGACAAATTCCGCGTCATTAGAAAGGGCGAAAGGATCGCGCCAACGTAGAGGTCATACAGCGCGCCCTTCGCCGCGAAATAGAAGACGACTGCGCTAACGACGAGGACAAGCCCGAACAGCCAGGGCCACGTAGCGGGAAGAGCAAGTTTGCGCCTGATCGCCGTGAAATACCTCGGAAGCAGGAGCGCGCCCAAAAGCAGGAACGGCAGCTTATAGCAAACGAGCACTCCCGTAACGAGCCCGCCGAGGAAGCTATCCACCTCGTCGAGCGGATCGGGCTGGAGGGCGAGGAAAAGAAGAAAAGCCATTAGGCCCGCTGCCGCCGTCTCGGGCTGTCCCCACCAGCCTTGGCTGGCAAAGCCGTGGTAGGCGATGATCCACGCAACGGCCGCGAAAGCCCCAGCCGTCTTGTCGGCCAGTCGAACGGCCGTCCAAAAAATGGCGCAGGCTCCTGCGAGAGCGATAAGCCCGTCCATCATCATAACCGCAACGTCGCTGCGCGGAAATAGCCACAAGGGCAGGGCGTACTGGAAGAAGATCGCGGGCGATTTGATGTCCCAGGCCGACTGGTACGGCGGAAGGCCGTGAGCGATGCAGCTCCCGATGTACGCGTAAACGGAAACATCACCGGCGACGTGCCGGAACATGAGCGGCCACAGAAGTGCGACCGCGAGGAGCAGTATTAGCGACGGATAGCGCCAATTCAAAGTAGTTCCACCCAACGAAAGTCTGGCCCGCACGGAGGGATTCGAACCCCCGACACCCAGTTCCGAAGACTGGTGCTCTATCCACTGAGCTACGTGCGGACGCCAGCCAGTTTACCAGCGGCCCTGGGAACAGCCAGAAAAATCGGTGTCACAAACTGTACCGCCCTCGCATATTAGTTAGTACA
>DASSBY010000072.1:0-7424 GCA_035698285.1 Fimbriimonadales bacterium
GGCCAAAGGTAAGCCGACTCGTCATGCTTCATTTCCCAATATTTATTCGTCGACTTGTCGAAAAACGAAATGTAGCTCTGCAGCCCTCCCCGGTAATGCTTCCAGGCGGCATTTTCGGTGGAAACGCGGTTATAGGCGAAAGTGTTTCCATCGGGCGAAACGGTGGCCAACCCGCATTCCTTCATCGGCAATGCTTTGGCCGTCCCGCCGTCCACGGAAACCGTGAATGCCCCCAAGTATCGGTTGCTAATCGCCTCCCGCGGGGACCTAAACATGATCGACTTCCCGTCCGGCATCCAATCGGTCACATAGACGATTCCCGGATGGAACGTCAGGCGCTTGGGCTCACCTCCCTCGCTGGGCATAACGTAAACATCGGTGTTTCCGTCGTAGCTAGCGGTAAAAGCTATCTTCGTGCCGTCAGGCGAAAACTTTGCCAAGATCTCGCTGCCTGGGTGGTTGGTCAGTTTGCGAGCCGTTCCTCCTTCTGACGATACAAGCCAAAGATCGCCCCCATAGGTAAAAACGATCCGATCCTTGTAAATGTCCGGAAACCGGAGCAGGCGAGCGTCGACGGACTGGCCGAGCGCGGCAGCGGCAAGCATGGTGGCGATCATCGAAGAAATCTTACCTGCCACCTCGGGCCGCCGGACCGGCGGCTAGCAAGCGAAGATGATCTTGAACAGCAGAGTCCCGCTCATCCGGCGGTTCACGATCCCCAGAATCGTTAGCGAAAGCCCATCCCAAGCGATCGTTTCTGTATCGACCGTCTCGTCGTCGTGCGGTACGAAAATGGCCCAGATCGGCCGATTCGCCGGATCGATGATGGAGTCCGGTAGATACTTTCGCGCCGCCCCAGGACTGATAATCGCGAAGATGCCTTTGCGTGCTGAGCCCGACGCGGTGAAATCCTCGGAACGCAGCAGAACGGAACGGCGCGCTCGATACTGGGAGCCTACCATTTGCGCACCTCGTCGTCCCCAAGCGTCGTCATCTTGTACCGGATGTCCGTTCTCGATGCCGAATCGAATGCCTGTCTCGGCTTAAGGAACGGCGCCAGCCTCTGCCAGCCTTGCTCCTTTAGACCGAACGGATCCGACACCGCAGCTTTCGGATGGATCCTGCTGCCGAATGTAAGCTCGCCAACCGTAATCGCCTCTGCTGCGCCAGGCTCACGGAAAGTCTGGGCGAGGAATTCGCCGGAGATGATTTCCGCAGCGCCGAGGTTCAGGGTTGCCTGCAAATTCGCATTACCGGTGTCCGCAATATGCGTATCGAGGATCGCGAATTCGATCGCCGGCAACTGCTCGTCGATTGTGTCCGATATCTCGGTATCGAAGTCGGTCACCGAGATCCGGCATTTGGCCTTAACGGTCGCTACTGAAACACTTAACGCCACGAAATCACCTCCTTAATATGCGTCGCTACTTCCGACGCAGCGCTTTCTTTAGCCGATCGAGAGCCGATTCGAAGCCATGCACGTCTTCCGAAAAAGATTCGAAAGCCTCGACGACTTCACGGCTCGCGGGATCGTTGCGATTTGCAAAATACGAGTTGAATGCCACCTCGAAATACTCGAACGAACTCTTAAGGCGCATCGCGGAGAACACCAGGGCGGCAGCTGCGCCGATGACGCCGCCTGTGACGAGATTGAGGATATCGATCATAGAATCGCTCCGTAGGCTGTCTGCCACAGTCCGTAGCCGACGTTGTATCGGGCGCGCACGCCGTAATAAAGACGGTCGCGCCACCAGGCCGACTCGCTTTGCGACGCATTCTCCAATGCGGAAAATTCCACCGGTACGTCGCTGCGCTGTTGCAGGATAATCGACTTGATCGCCCGGGTGCTGTCGAGCAGAAACCAATAATCGTCGGATGTATCGCGAAGATACGGCGATACGACGAGGCGCAATTTTCCATCGAATACGTTTTTGTATCCGGTGCTTGGCGCCGTATTATCGGCATTGCCTTTGTAAACAACGACCGGCGATTCGATCAGCTCGATCGCGTCCCACTGATTTTTCGGACCGACAACGAGCATATCGGGCACGATTCCCAGAGGCTCCCCACGATCGTCGGGAACGAGCATCATGGCATTGATCGCATCGCCCAAAGAAGTCGCCGAAAGAGCGTCCGTCGTACGGTTGCCGTAGGTGGACGAGCCGTAAGTCGGATGCGCCGTGTTGAAAAAGGAAAGGCCGTCGAAGCCGAGGTCGCTAAATCCGCCCGCCAGAGCCTGAACGACCATCTTATGCTGGTGTTCGGCAACGCGTTCGGCAAGATCGCGTATGCGGAGCCGGATAAGATCGTATTGATCGTCTTCGATCGCCTTTCGATCGATTGCGAGGCTCGCCTCGAAGATTTTGTCTTCGATCGTATATCTGTTTTGGCTAAGGCCGCTGGGCCGCCGTTCGTCGATAAATTCCTGCATTGCCGGCGTGCTGCCAAGCCATGCATATTTTTGGGACGGATTCGTCGTGTTGATTACGGTTGCAATCTGCTGCGCTACGCCGTTGTCGATCCTCGCGCGAAACGCCAAGTCGAATTCGGCCTTAAGTCCCGGCAGCAGAAGGTCCGGAATATCGGATTTCGTTAGTGCCAATTTTTCCTCCTAAAGTGTGTAATTGTCGATGCGCACGCGTAAGCCCGCAGCGCCCGTCGAAGTCGTGTCGAGGGCGACTAGCGTCCCGACTTTATAAAGGTTCGTAAGCCCGGCCGTGGGAACCTGGACGTCGTTGTCGGTGTTGGCGTAAACCTCCGCGCCGATATCCGCCTGCGTCGCGGTCCCTGCGTCGGTGAAAATCCCGCTTCCGGCCTTCGAAACGCGAATTTTCAAATCCCCGTCCGATCCTGTGTTGTCCACTGTTTCTTCGGCGATGCCGATAAACTTCAGCGATGCCGTGCCGTGCGTAATTGGAACGGCGTAGCCGGAGGCGTTCACGCCCACGAGCGCTCCCTTGTAAATAGTCGTCGTCCCGGCCATTTTGTAGGCCGAAATGATATTGGGCTTGATAAATGCCTCGAATGCCTTGGCTAATGCCGCCATTATTTTCTCACCTTCCTTTTCATGATTTCTTCGATGCCGATATTCGGGAAATGTCGGCGATAAAAGTCAACCTCTTCACCGATCGCCGGCGCCTCGACGCTTTGCGGAACAAGCTCGCCAAATTGGATTTGAACTGGCAGTGATTCCAAGAAGGCCTTGATCTCGTCGCCAATGCCTCTCTTATTCGCCGAGAACAAAAGCCTTCGAGCGGCTCCGCGCGAGACCGGGGCTATCCTGCCTTTCGCAATTAGGTCCTCGACGCTCTTGTCCACCTCTTGCGCCGCGACTTGCTGCTGCAGCTTCAACGCTTCCGCCTTCCATTCGTTGCTTTCGACGGCATTGAAATTCGCACAGAAGAGCCGAGCGCTCTCAACCCGCGGATGCGCGACGATGCTAACCTCGAAAATCTTGTCTAGCGAGCGGCTCACGCTGATGCTCAACGACTTCGCGCCCTGCTCCTCGATAAGCCGCTCCGCCTCGGGAGTTAGCGCGAGATTTCCAAAAAGCTCCGCGCCGACGGCCTCGACCTGCGTCAAATATCCGAGATGAAGCGGATTTTCCACGTGCTCGATCAAAACCGGCACGGGCATGTCGAAGCCTTGGGCGAGCCGCTGCAGATCTTCGCAAGAAACGGAAAGCTCCTTATCCTCGTATTCGCCGATTTCGAACAGCTTCGCACGGCGATCAATCCAATTGGGCGCGGAGCCTCTGAGTATGTCGCCGACATATTTCGGCGGCTGGCCGTCCGGCCAAGCGGCAGCGATTTTTTCTGCCAGATCGCGGCGCTTTTCGTCATCGACTTCAGCTCGCTCGCCGCGATATCCTGGCCCAATCATCGCCGCCGCCACGTGAATATTTGCGCCTATGCCTTCGTCTTGGCAAAGGCTTTCCAAAATATCCAGAATGCACCTCCTTTGTTTGTTTTCAGATTGAGGGCATCCCGAAACCGAATCGTAAACCAGAGTGAATCCCAGCCGGTAAAATGGCCCCCGTGAAAAAGGCGCTAATCGTTTGGGGCGGATGGCCGGGACACAAACCCGAAGAGTCCGCTTCCCTCTTCCGGGACATCCTAAGCGCGGAAGGCTTCGACACCGTCGTTTCGGGAGAGCTCGACGCCCTGCGCGAAACTGCCGAGTTCGACCTGCTCGTGCCCGTCTACACAACCGGCACGATAAATGAGGATCAGCTGAAAGGCGCCGTGGACGCGGTAAGAGGCGGCGTCGGGGTTGCCGGAGCTCATGGCGGCATGTGCGATGCGTTCCGCGAAGCGACCGAGTGGCAGTTCATGACCGGCGGCCAATTCGTCGCCCATCCAGGAGATGCCGGCGCTCGTTATCGGGTCGAAATTGTCGACCGGGAGCATCCCGCAACCAAGGGAATCGACGATTTCGACGTAAACAGCGAGCAGTACTACATGCACATGGACCCTGCTTCGCAGGTCCTTGCCATCTCCCGCTTCCCTTCGTTGAACGGCAACCCGCCGGTCGAAATGCCGGCCGTGTGGGTGAAATCGTATGGCGCAGGACGCGTTTTCTACTGTTCGGTTGGCCATCGCCCCGAGGACTTGGCCTCCGAGCCGGCCCGCTCGCTCATGCGCCAAGGCTTCCTCTGGGCCGCGCGGTAAAATTCCTCCGTCTTGAAAGCGATTGCAAAAGCCCGCCCAGCGCCGGGCGTCGATCTCATCGAAGTTGCCGACCCAGCCGTCGTGTCCGGCTGCGTGAAAATCCGCGTCGAATATGGAAGCGTGTGTGGAACGGACATGCACATTTACGAATGGGACGATTGGGCTTCCCAGCGCATCGTTCCGCCGCGCATTATCGGCCATGAATTTAGCGGCGTCGTAGAGGAAGTCGGCCCCGGTGTGACGGATCTGGCGAAGGGAGACGAAGTCGCCAGCGAATCGCATATCGTTTGCGGAAAATGTAAGCAATGTCTCGCGGGCCAGGCGCATGTTTGCATCAACACCGAAATTTTGGGCGTCGACGTCGACGGGGGATTCGCGCCGCACGCCGTTATTCCGGCGCAGTCGGCGCGAAAAACCTTCGGCAAAATTCCCTTGGACGTCGCCTGCGTCCAAGATCCGCTCGGAAATGCAGTTCACACGGCCTTCGCGGGCCCCGTCGAGGGTCGGGACATTTTAATCACGGGAATGGGCCCTATCGGGCTTTTCGCTGTGGGGGTTTGTAAGGCTGCTGGGGCCAATAGCATCGCCGTCACCGAGGTCAGCCCATATCGCCTGCAGCTTGCCGAAAAAGCCGGAGCCGATTTAATTCTCGATCCTACAAAGGAGGATGTCGCCGCGGCATTATGCCGAAGATATCCAGGAGGCGTCGATGGAACGCTCGAAATGTCGGGAAATCCGAAAGCGCTCGACTTGGCTATCGAAGCGACTCGCCCCGGCGGCCGCATCAGCCTCCTCGGCGTCTTTCACGACCAAACCGTCGGCGTTCGCATAAACGACGCCATTTTCAAAGGCATCGACATCCAAGGCATCGTCGGTCGTCGCCTATGGGAGACCTGGGACAAAATGGGCGAACTCCTGGGTAGCGGAAAGCTCGACATAACCCCGATCATAACCCATCGCTTCCCTTATCACGAATTCGACGAAGCGATGCACATGATCGCAAAAGGCGAGACCGGAAAGGTAGTTTTTGACTTCAGAGTTTGACTAATTCGCGCCAGCTGCAGACAGCTTCCCAAGAGTGTCGGCCGCATGCGGAGTGAGGAGCAATTTTTCGAAAAACGCCCTCATCATGCGGGAATAAGGTGCGGATTATCTGAGGAGACGTCACTGAAGAGGAGTGTGAGGTCGTCGGGAGGAATATTCAGCACACCATTAGCATCGAACGGGCGACTCCGTAAGACCTGCACGGATTTCGCCAAAAGCTTTTGTGTGACCGCATCGATAAATTGATCGCTCGCGCCGGCATCGCGACCATTTTGCAGATACACCCTTGCTGCGCGAAGAATGGAGTCCATCCAACTGCGATCGCGACGGTAACCCTTTTGAACCTTGATGTCAAGTCAGCGCGTCGGCTGCCGAAGCTTACGGCGTCGACCGGATAAATTTCCGGAGAATAAAGATAATAATGATAGCGCCGATCGTCGCGCCTATGATCGAAGCGATCATGTTATTGTTCGGCGTTATCCCGAAGAGCGGCACCATAATGAACTTCATCAGGAACGCCCCCGCGATTCCCAGGATCATGCTCAGTAAACAGCCCTTCGGCTCCGCCTTGTCTCCGGGCATGATAAGCTTGGCGAGCGCGCCGGCGATAACGCCGACAACTAAGAACATAAGCCAATTCCACATATCGAAAAGGACGACAAAGAGCTTACGAAGGTTGCATCCTGGGCCCTATCGCACCCAAATCGTCTTAATGTTCACGAATTCGCGGATGCCCTCCGCCGAGAGCTCCCGCCCATAGCCCGAGCGCTTGACGCCGCCAAAGGGCAGCCTCGGATCAGACTTGACGACTTCATTCACGAAGACCGAGCCCGCCTCGATCCGCATGGCAAGCTCCCGACCTCGTGTCTCCCCGGTCCAGATTGATGCGCCAAGGCCGAACGTCGTCAGATTCGCTAGCGTGATCGCCTCGTCCACGTCTTGCGCTGGCGTAACGGCAGCGACCGGCCCAAAAGTCTCCTCATGGAACGCGGGCATCCCCGGACGAACGTCGCTTAGCACCGTCGGCTCGTAGTAGCAGCCCGGTCGATCGATGCGCTTCCCGCCGGTAACGAGCCTCGCGCCGGCAGCGACGGAGCCCTGCACCTGCTTGTCGAGAGCATCCACCAAGTCCTCGCGCGCCATCGGTCCTATTTGGGTATGCGAGGCTGTCGGATCGCCCACCTTCAGCCCTCGGAACCTCTCCGCAAGGCCTTCGACGAACTCACCATAAACCTGCCTCTCCACGATAAACCGCTTCGCAGCGATGCAGCTCTGGCCGGCATTGGCGATACGCGCCTGCACCGCTTTTTCCAGCGTGTAGTCGAGGTTCGCATCGGCCAAAACGACGAACGGGTCGGACCCGCCGAGCTCCAACACCGTCTTCTTGATGGCCTTCCCCGCTTCCGAGGCTACGCTGCTGCCCGCGCGCTCGCTTCCGGTGAGTGTAACCGCCGCGATCGCCGGGTTGGCGATGATCTCCGCCACGCCGCCGCTTTCGACGAGCAGCGTAGAAAAACAGCCCGGCGGAAAGTCGCTAAAAAGCTCCTCGATCGCCAGGGCACAACCGCAAACGTTGGAGGCGTGCTTCAAGACCGCGACGTTTCCGGCCATCATCGCCGGGGCCGCAAAGCGAAAAACCTGCCAGAGCGGGAAATTCCAAGGCATGATCGCGAGGATTACTCCCAGCGGCTGGTAAACGACTCCGCTATA
>DASSBY010000073.1:0-5213 GCA_035698285.1 Fimbriimonadales bacterium
CTGGAGATGATTGAACGTATGGAACATTTCCTCCTGAGACTTGTCTCTTCCCAAAATAAACTGAACATCGTCCACCAGCCAAACGTCGGCGCAGCGGGTCGCGCGCCGGAAGTGTTCGGACCTGCCGTGCTGCAGCGCGGCCACGAAACGTTCGACAAACTCCTGCGCCGTGGTGTAGCTCACGGACATCGGCTGTTCTCGTGCCGCCAACTCGTTCGCGATGGCGTGCAGGAGATGAGTCTTGCCGAGACCGCTCGCGCCATAAATAAAAAGAGGATTGAATTTCGTCCCGGGGTTTTGCGCCGCAGCGATCGCTCCGGCCTTCGCCAGCCGGTTACTCTGCCCCTCCACGAAAGTATCGAAAGTGTATTTGTCGCTGAACTTGGGCGGCGGCGCGGCAGACGTAACGGGCGCCGTGTGCGATGCCGGCTTCTGCCTAGCCTCCGCGATCAGTTCGAGCGTCACCGCTTCCCCCAATTCCTCAGACAACGCTTCGATGATGCGCGGCTCCAGGTTCTTTCTGAGCCACGAAATAACGAAATGGCCCGGCACCGAGAACTTCGCCACCGATCCGCTTATTCCCTGGGGAGCCATCGGCTTCAGAAATCGTTGAAATTGAGGCTCGGTCATCGCCGGCTCGAGTTGCGCCAGCGCACGCTCCCACGCGCCCTTCAGTCGGACAGCCGCCGGATCGTCGTCGAAGCTCATCTGGTAGTCCATTTTTCCGAAAAAGTTGCTGGGCGGAAAGACCCGGTGGATCGAGGAAGCTGCCTGCTACCGTCCCGAGAACCCTTGGCCGCGTTAATGCAAGATACCGCGTTCTTTGCCGCTTTTCATCCCATCTTGGGCTTTTTTTTGCATTTTATTAACACCCGCCGAAATTTGTCATAGACGCATGCCGACGAAAACGGAGTATTCTCGTTCGGCGCGTATGAAGACGAAGGGACGCATCGCGATCATGCTCGCCGGAGACGCCGAACTCGGGGCGGACCTTAGACCTTGGCTCGACGGCGCACATACCATAATCGCCGCCGACGGGGGCGCCGACACACTCCTGGAGCATGGCGTCGTTCCCGACGTTGTTGTCGGCGATATGGACAGCATATCCAGGTCCGCATTGGATTCGGTCGGTCCCGAAAGAGTCGTGCGCCTCCTCGACCAAAATACGACCGACTTTCAAAAGGCCATGCGGTATGCCGCTGAGAATCTTGAGCCGAGCGAAGTTGTAATCCTGGGCTCGGAAGGCGCCCGCCTCGACCATATGCTGTCCGAGTGGATCATCGTAACGCTGTTCGCCGAGCGTTTTCGCGTGCGGTTCGTCCTTTCGAATTGGATTGTCTACGCCCTTGCAAAGGGAGAGCATCGGATTCCGAGCCGAAGAATGGGCCTCGTCTCTCTGCTGCCTCTTTCTACTGCAAAAGTCGCCGCCGGCTCCGGCCTCGAATACGGCGTCGACGATTTGGAGATCGGCCCCGGCGCACGGAACGGCATCTCGAATAGGGCGACCGGCGATCTTGTCGAAATCACCGTGGAGACTGGAACCGTTCTCGCGTTCGTCGCTCGCTTCGAGGGCGACGTTCAGTGGTAACGCTCGCCCCGGTAGATTACGCCGTACTCGCGCTCTTCTTTGCCATCGTCCTCGCTCTGGGCTTTAGCGCCAGGCTCAAATCAGAATCGGCGAACCAAATCGTAGTCGCCGGGCGCGCACTGCCGCTGCCGATTTTCGTGGCGACACTCGTCGCAACCTGGTATGGCGGGGTACTGGGTACCGGCCAAGTCTTCGGATACTATGGTTTCGCCAACCTCACGGTCAACTGTCTTCCCTATTGGGTGTTCGGCATCCTCTTCGCCCTTTTCTTCGCCCGCCGAGTCCGAAGCGCCGAACAAATCAGTCTGCCCGAGCGCATCGAGAGCAGCTTCGGCAAAACGTGCGGTCTCATCGCAGCATTTCTTATCGCGGTCCTTGCGACGCCCGCGCCGTTTATCATGATGCTCGGCACCCTGTTCGCCCTGGTGAGCGGCCTCCACGTGATACCGGCCACAGTCATCGCGGCAATCGTAAGCACGCTCTTCGTTTACCGAGGCGGCCTCCTGGCGGATGCCCGCAGCAACACCCTGAGCTTCGCAATGATGTACGTCGCGTTCATCATCATTTTGATAGTCTCGATTTCGCGCTTCGGCGCTCCCGGCGAAATCATTCCGAGCCTCCCCGCTTCGCAGCGCAGTTGGGACGCCGGCAATGGCCTCCTCTGGGTCCTAAGCTGGTTCGTGATCGGCTCATGGACTTTCGTCGATCCGGGCTTCCACCAGCGCGTGGTAGCCGTTGGCTCGGCGAAAGCGGCGCGAATCGGCGTCTTGGCGGCCGTGGGCCTCTGGATAGTTTTCGACAATCTCACAACCTTCACGGCCATGTACGCAGCGCATGCCACGCCCAATGCGGACAAGCTTGGTTTGGACCTCTTCCCTGTCTACGGCAGCGCCGTGCTCGCCTCGGGCATCCGCGGAGTTTTCTTCGCCGGCATGTTTGGCGCTCTGCTCGCGGCCACCGTCGGTTATACATTCGTAAGCGGTACGACGCTGGGCCGCGACCTTTTCGCCCGCATTAAAGGCGAACGCGACCGAAACGTCGCCTTGCCGATCCGGCTCGGTATTGCCGCGTCGACGGCGATCGGCATCGCCCTCGCCCTCGGCGCCAGAGAAAACATCCTGAACCTCTGGTACGACATGCCCAGCATCGTCATTCCGGGCCTAATCGCTCCCGTAGTGGGCGCGTACTTCCCTGCCCTTCGCATCTCGTCTCCGCTCGCCATTTCGTGCATGATCGCCGGCTGCGGCTCGGCCCTTGCGTGGAATGTCTTTAATCGAATCCACACCCTTCCTATCTCGGCTTCGATAACGCCAATAATCGTTGGCCTCGGCTCCGTACTCCTAATTTGGGGTATAGGTTTGGTCGGCCCAAAGGCCAAATGACCATGGAAGACGAACCCATAGAGCAGACCCCCGACGAAGAAGAGCAGTCACTAGAACCCAAGGCGGAACTCGTCGCGGTCAAGGGTGGCGAAAGATACGTGATCGGCGAGCATGCCGTCGTCGGCCGATTCGATCCGGAGGTCGGCCCGGTGGATGTCGACCTCGCCAACATCGCCGAGTCCGTTTACATTTCGCGCAAGCACGCACAAATCCGCCATCAAGACGGCGTCTGGTACGTCGAAGACCTCGGCTCCAGCAACGGAACTTTCCTGCTCTACGGTTGCGATTTCCAGCGCCTCGAGGAGGAAACCGCGATCGAAGACGGCCAGGAGGTCGCATTCGGAACCGCGCGCTTTGTTTTCCACTCGCTTTCATCCCCAGCGCCGGCGCTCGAAATGGTCCCCGAAGCGGATCTCACCGCCGAAGAGCCGACAGCCGAAGCGGCCGAATAGCTTGGCAAAGATTTACACCAAAACCGGAGACGACGGAACCAGCGGTCTCATCGGTGGCAGCCGCGCGCGAAAATCGGACACGCGCTTTTGCGCAATCGGCGCCGTCGACGAAGCCAACTCCGCCATAGGGCTCGCCCGCGCCGCTTCCCCTTCGGAAATTGCCAGTGTTCTCGCGCCGATTCAAGGCGATCTCTTCGAAATAGGAGCCGAGCTTGCCGATCCGAAGGCAAAGATGCGGCTTACTGCAGAGCACCACGCCAACCTCGAACGTGCGATCGACGAATTCGAAAAGGGCCTGCTGCCGCTACGCGCATTCATCCTTCCCGGCGGATCGGAGGCGGCCGCACGCCTGCACCTCGCCCGCACGATCTGCCGCAGGGCAGAGCGTGCCGTCGTCGCCCTGGCCGAAGGAACCCAGGTCAGCCCTCACATTTTCGCCTATCTTAACCGCCTCTCCGACCTTCTGTTCGTCCTCGCGCGAACCGCGAACCGCCTCGAAAACGTCTCAGATACGGAGTGGACTCCAGGAGCCGAATGAAACCATGATCGCCGCAATAATCGCTCTCGTCTTGCCCGCCGCCCCGCCGCAGCTCACCGGCAGCGAAATATTTTCCAAAATGCTGACCAAGTACTACGAAGCCAAAAGCATTCGTGGCGCGATCGAGTTCACCCAAACAGCTGGCACGGCCAAGGTCAAAGTCCTGACCTCGGTGCAAACGTCCAAACCGAACTTGTTCTTCGTCGAGCAGCTCCGAGACCCCGCCGTCGAAGATCCAAGCGTGCTTAACCATTTCACCGCGGTCAGCGACGGCAAGCGAATGTCGTACACGGTGCCCAAGCAGTTCTTGCCGCTCATGACGGATTCCAACAAGAGCAATGTGTTCTATGAGCCCGCTCCGGCCGGCGTCGACGGCGGCCTTAACGCCTTTTGCACGTCCTTGATCGACCGATCGCTTCCGATAGCCCTCGCGTTGTACAATTCCTACGAAATAACAAGCTTTACGCGTCGCCTTTCGAACCTAACCATGGACGATGAGCGCGCCAAGCTGGGCGAGAAGGAAGTTTATCGACTCAAGGCAAACTACGCCTACGGAGTCGATTCGAACACGGGCGCAAAGCTCCAAACTCCCGCCTACATCACCGTCGACAAAGACTTCAACCTGAAGGGCATCGTCTGGCAAGACATGATCGGTACGGGCACGGGCGCAGCCAGCAGCATCGTCAGCCGCTGGACCGTGAACCTCAACATCGACGCCGAGCCCGATAAGAGCCTCTTCAAAGTTAAGTAATCTGGAGTGCGCGAGCTTGCTCGCGCTTTCACTGCCCACCCACAATGTGGACTGCGCGAGCTTGCTCGCGCTTTCACTGCCCACCCACAATGTGGACCGCGCGAGCTTGCTCGCGCTTTCATCCGCCAAATCGCTGCGGGTACAACCCTTCCATGCCTGAGAAACAATACTGGCTTATGAAGTCCGAGCCCGCTACCTACTCCTACGACGACCTCGTTAACGAGAAGACCGGCAAGGGTCCGTGGGACGGCATCCGGAATTTCACGTCGCGCAACTTTATGAAGGATGACATGCGAATCGGCGACGGCGTTCTTTTCTACCACAGCAGCTGCCCCGAGCCGGGCGTAGCAGGCATCGCGGAAGTGGCGAGTGAGGCGTACCCGGATCCCACGCAATTCGATCCAAAAGCAGACCACTACGACCCTTCGGCGCGCCGGGAAAAGCCGAAATGGTGGATGGTCGACCTAAAGGCCGTCGAAAAGTTTCCGAACTTCGTTTCTCT